>DATEOL010000466.1:0-9360 GCA_035274025.1 Gemmatimonadales bacterium
GGCAACGAGCTCCAGGTTTACGACGCGGCGTCGCTCAAGCTGGTGAAGGCGGTCCCCCTGGGCGCCGGCGCCTACAACGTGGAGCCTTCGGCCGACGGCGCGATCGTCATCGTGACCAACAAGAAGGACCAGAGCGTCAGCATCGTCGACACGAAGACGCTGACCGAGCTGGCCCGGGTCAAGACCACGAAGAAGATCGTGCATGGCGTGGCCTACTCGCCCGACGGCAAGTACGCCTACATCTCGCAGGAATCGATCGGCGCCGATCCCGGCGCGGTCGACGTGATCGACCTGGCCACCAGGACCGTGGTCAGCACCATCCCCATCCCGGCGCAGCCGACCGGCATCACCATTCTCCGGACCTCCCGCTGATATGGTACACGAGACCGTGACGACACTCGATTCCCATACCGTCCTCGCGCAGGCGCGGGCATTCTTCGCCGAGCGGGTGCCCAACCAGGCCGCCTGGCCGGAGAAGCAGGGTCCATCGTGGATGACCCTTCGCGGCCAGGGGGGCGAAGAGATCGCGCTCTCGGCGCGAGCCGAGGGGAGCGTGACCCGAGTGCGCGCCTCGACCCTTCTCTTCGACCAGTCCGTCGCCCGGTTTCTTTCCACCCTGCCTCCCGCGGAGTCGTCCGCCGCATGACCGCCACGCTTCCGATCCGCGTCACCGTGCTCGATACCTGGGAGGAGATCCGTTTCAGCGCGCCGGTGTCCACGCTGGTGACCGACATCAAGCGCGACGCCCTCACCAAGGCGCGGGTCGTCGGGGCTCCGGAGAAGTGGCTGGTGAAGTACCGTGGCGCTGAAGTCCCCGAAGATGGAACGACGCTGGAGCAGGCGGGGATCGAGCCAAACGGCGCGCTCATCGTGCTGCGCCGGGGCCGGCAGCCGATCAGGTAGTCGCGGGTCACGAGTCGCGAGAGACTGACGTCGCCCTGTGCGAATTCTCATCCGTGGGACCATCATTCTTCTGGTCATGGACGCGGTGCTGCTCGCGACGGTCGGCATCATCGGTCGTTCTCCCTGGCTCCTCGGCGGAGCGGGGCTGGCAGCAGCGCTGACCGTCGTGGTCGTACGCCTCGGAAAGGCCTACGACCGGCATCGCGCAGCGATGACGGAGAGGCGCGCGGAGCTCAAGGAGGAAGTCCGGATTCTCGCGGAAGCCGTGAAGCCCTCTCGCGACTCGTGACTCGCGACTCGTGACTCCCAGAGTCTTCACGCACCCTGCCGGCCTCGAGCACAGTGCCGGCCGCGCGCATCCGGAGTCTCCCGAGCGACTGCGCGTACTCCTGTCACGCCTCACGGCGGACGGCCGATTCCAGGTATCCCAGGCGGCGACCGCGGGTCGCGATGCACTGCTCGCCGTTCATCCCGCCCACTATCTCGACTATCTGGAAGCCGATTCGCGGCGGGGTGGCGGGGTCCTCGATCCTGACACGATCACCAACGCCGCGAGCTGGGCGGCCGCGTGCGGCGGTGCCGGCGCGGCGATTGCCGCGGTCGAGTCGGCGCTCTCTGGCATGCCGGCGTTCGCCGCGGTGCGTCCACCCGGACATCACGCGCTGGCGGACCGCGCGATGGGATTCTGCCTGCTGGGCAACATCGTGATTGCGGCGCGTGCCGCTCAGCGGGGCGGGGCGGGGAAGGTCCTCATCGTCGACTGGGACGTCCATCACGGCAACGGGACGCAGGCGCTGGTCGAGACCGATGAGACGATCCGCTTCGTCTCGTTGCACCAGTGGCCGGCCTATCCCGGCACCGGCCGCGCATCCGAGCGTGGAGTCGGCAACATCTTCAACCTGCCGATGCCGCCGGGGCTCGAGCCGGCGCTCTACGTCGAGGCCTTGTGGGACGCCGTGCAGCAGGCGACGGACGGCTGGACGCCCGATGTCGTGCTCATCTCCGCAGGGTTCGATGCGATGGCCGGGGATCCGCTGGCGGGCTTCACCCTCGAGCCGGAGCACTACGCCGCCCTCACCCGCCGACTGCGGGATCGCTGGCCCGGCGCGCCCTTCGCCTCGATGCTCGAGGGCGGCTATGCCCCATCCCGGCTCGCCGATGGCGTGATCGCGCATCTCGCCGCCATCTGACCCCTACCGGCGGACGTTAAATTTGTATACAATTCTCGCCTCAACTCTCCCAGGGCGATCCCGTGGCACTCCGTCTCGAAGCCGAAATCATCTCCATCCAGACCAAGTATCCCTTCAAGATCGCGCGCCACGAGCACAACGAGGTGCGTACCGTCCTGGTCAAGCTGAAGGACGATGATGGCGTGGAGGGATGGGGCGAAGCCACGCCGCAGCGCTTCTACGGCGAGACGCCGGAGACTGTCCTCGCGGCGCTCCAGACCTACGCCACGATCCTTCCGAAGGACCCCTTCCAGCTCGAGACCACGGAACGGCAGTGGGAAGCACTCCTGACCAACAACAACTCCGCGCGCGCCGCGCTCTCGACCGCGCTGCATGACCTGGTCGGCAAGCGGCTCGGCGTTCCGGTGCACCGGATGTGGGGGCTCGATCCGGCGGCGGCACCGCGGTCGACCTTCACGATCGGCATCGACAGCGCCGAGATGATCAGGAAGAAGGTCCGCGAGGCGGAGCAGTACCCCATCCTCAAGATCAAGCTGGGCAGCGACCAGGACATGATCACCCTCAAGGCGATCCGTGAAGTGACGGATCGCGAGCTGCGGGTGGACGCGAACTGCGGCTGGACCGTGAAGCACACCATCCGGATGCTTCCAGTGCTCGAGGAATACGGCGTCACCGTGCTGGAGCAGCCGCTGGTGCGGGAGGACATCGACGGGTTGGCGCTCATCCGCCGGAAGTCGCGCATCCCGCTCATCGTGGACGAGAGCTGCATCACCTCGGCCGACATCCCGCGTCTGGTGGGCAAGGTGGACGGCATCAACATCAAGCTCGCCAAGACCGGCAGTCTCATCGAGGCGATCCGGATGATCCACATCGCCCGCGCGCATCAGATGATGGTGATGGTAGGCTGCATGGTGGAGACGTCGATCGCAATCACCGCGGCCGCGCAGTTCACGCCCCTGGTGGACATCGTCGACCTCGACGGTGCGGCTCTTCTGGCCGAGGATCCCTACGTCGGCGCCACGATCAATGGCGGGCAGCTGGTCCTTCCCTCCGGCCCGGGACTCGGGGTCTCGAAGAAGAACTAGCGACCTGCCAAGCTGGCGATCTGGCGATCGAAGTGCTTCTGTTCCAGATCGCCAGATCGCCAGATCGCCAGATCGCCAGATGTCTTTCGCCCGGGTAGCGCTCCCGCTACCGGTCCCAACCCCATACACGTACCGAATCCCGGAAACGCTTGCTGACCGGGTGACCGCTGGTGCGCGCGTCGTCGTGCCGGTCCGCCGCCAGGAAATGGTCGGGATCGTGACGGAAATGCAGGTCCCGGCGCCGGAAGGCGAGGCCCGCGACATCCTGGCCGCCCCCGACCCCGAAGCGGCGCTGACTCCGCCCCTCGTCGAGCTCGGCGCCTGGATGGCGCGCTACTACGGCGCCCCGCCGGGACTCACGCTCCGCGCGATGCTCCCTCCCGGCTTCTGGGGTCATTCGACCGCGGTGCTCACCCTGCGCGAGCGCTTCTCGACCGGAGGTGTCGCGGGGACGCTGCTCGACTGGCTCGAGGGTCGCGGCGGCTCCGCGCCCATCAAGTCCGCCGAGCGCGCGCTGCGCCGATCGCTCTGGGACGTGGCTGACCGCCTCGCCCGGGTTGGCGCGCTCTCCATCGACATCGTGCCCCCCGATACCGGCGCGCGCGCGGTTTCCGAACGGGTGATCGCGCAGCATGGCGACGCGCTCACCCTGATCGAACGCGACACCCGGTTCGCGAAGCGGCCTCGCCAGCGCGCGCTCTATGAGGCGATCGAGGCCGGCGGGGGCCGGATGCCGTGGCGACGACTGGTAGACCAGCTCGGGGTGTCCGACTCGGTGCTCAAGTCCCTCCTCGACGCCGGGCTCGTGCGGGTCGAACATGCCGACGCGGTCCGTGATCCCTTCGCCAACCTGCCCTCGACTCCACCCCCCGATCGGCCGAACGAAGCGCAGCAGGAGGCGCTCGCGGCGCTTCACGCGCTCGGCCCGGGCGAAGGGATGCTCCTCCGGGGCGTCACCGGCAGCGGGAAGACCCTGGTCTATCTCGAAGCCATCCGCGCGACGCTGGATGCGGGGAAGGGCGCGATCCTGCTTGTCCCCGAGATTGGCCTCACGCCCCAGACCGTGAGCCGGGTACGGGGCGCATTCGGCGACCAGGTCGCGGTGCTGCACAGCGCGCTCAGTGACGGCGAACGGTCGGACGCATGGCGCCTGCTGCGGCGTGGCGAGCGGCGAGTGGCGGTCGGTGCGCGCTCGGCGGTCTTCGCGCCGATCGCGGACCTCGGCCTCATCGTGGTCGACGAAGAGCACGACGCGGGGTACAAGAATGGTGAGTCGCCCCGCTACCATGGCCGTGACGTCGCCGCGACGCGCGCGCGGCTGGAGGGCGCGAGGCTCGTGCTGGGAAGTGCAACGCCGTCGCTGGAATCGATCTCGCGAACCGGCCGCGGACTGATCCTCGCCGAGCTTTCCGAGCGGGTCCGTGCGCGCCCGATGCCCCCCGTCGCCCTGGTCGACCTCAAGTCGGCCACGATGATTCCGGGGACGGGCGCGGTCCCCTGGTCGGAGCCGCTCGATCAGGCCGTGGGCGTCGCCCTCGCGGAGCGGGAGCAGGTGCTGCTTCTCCTCAATCGCCGCGGGTTCGCGTCCTTTCTCCAGTGTCGTGCCTGTGGTGCGGTCCCCGAGTGTCCCAACTGCAGCATCTCGCTTACCATCCACCGGCGGCCGGACGCGCTGCGCTGTCATTACTGCGATCACCGGGCGCCGATCCCCACAGCCTGTGCCGAGTGCGGCGATGCCGTCCAGGTGGCGCGTGGAGTGGGAACCCAGCAGCTCGAGCAGGTCGTGGCCGAGCGCTTTCCCCAGGCCAGGCTGGCGAGAATGGACCTCGACACGACCGGCGCGCGGTGGGCCCATCACCGGATCTTCGATGCGGTGAGCCGGGGTGACGTCGATATCCTGCTCGGCACCCAGATGATCGCGAAGGGGATCGATCTTCCCGACGTCACGCTCGTGGGCGTGGTGGACGCGGACCACGCGCTCCACCTTCCCGACTTTCGCGCTCCGGAGCGGACCTTCCAGCTCCTCACCCAGGTCGCGGGGCGCGCCGGCCGGGGCGATCGCGGCGGACGCGTGATCGTGCAGACGCGGCAGCCGTTGCATCACGCGCTGGTCCACGCCACCAGTCACGACGTCAAGGGATTTCTTGCCGAGGAGCTGGCGCTCCGGCAGTCCCCGCCGTACCCGCCGGAGACGTCGCTGGTCAACGTGGTCGTGTCAGGACCTGATGAGGCGCCGGTCGCACGGCGATCGATGGAGCTCGCGGACTGGTGTACGGCGATGGACGCGCGGCACGGACTCGAGCTCACGATCCTTGGCCCGGCGCCGTGTCCGGTATCACGGATCAAGGAGAGATACCGCTACCACGTCCTGCTGAAGGGAATGCCCAATTCACTGGGAAGGATCGTCAGGGCTCTCGCGCCCAAGGCGGGAGGATCCACTGTTCGACTGGCGATCGACAGAGACCCTATTTCCCTGCTGTAACCGCAATCGGAGATTTCAGATTTCAAATCTCAGAAGTAGAAGTGGTTCGACCGGGACCTTCGCACTGCGGGTGCCCACTTCTACCTCCGAGATTTTAAATCTGAAATCTCTGATTGCAGTTATCGATACCTGATTTCCACCCCAACGTATGCGTTCCTTCCCGGTGATGGCTCAAACACCCTGCCAAAGGTTCCGTTGATCGTCACCGATCCCACGTAGCTTCGATCGAACAGGTTCTGCACCGACACAAACGGCGTCAGCCGCAGGCCACCGGTGTTTCCGGTCCACGTCGCGCGCAGGTTTGTGATACCCGCGCCCCAGTCCGCGACTTCGATGGTGTTGAGGTCGTCGGCGAAGAGCGATGAGCTCATCACCTGGTCCGCATCCAGCGTGAAGCCCGCGAAGGGTCCCGCCCGGACTCCCGCCCTGAAGAAATTGCGCGGGACCCCGGATAGCCTGTTGCCGCTGAGCGTGTCCGAGACCGCGCCGTTCACCAGGATGTAGTCGGTGAACTTGTAGTCGGCAAACGTATAGGCGGCCTGGAACGAGAGCCGTTGGCTCGCCAGCACACTCGCCCCCGCCTCGATCCCCCGGTTCCGGGTCTCGCCCGCGTTGGCGAAGTATGCTCTTCCTCCCACCTCCCGCACCTGGATGATCGCGTCGCGCACGTTGGTGACGAATCCGGTCGCGGTCAGGTCGAGGATGCCGAACCGCCCCCGAATGCCTGCCTCGATGTTCAGCGCCCGCTGAGGATCGAGGTCGGGATTGAATCCCGCCGCCGCGCCGGTCTGGTTCACCAGCTCCGTCGTGGTTGGCGTCTCGAACGCTGTGGACCCCTGGGCGTAGAGCGTGATCCGGTCCGAGGTCTGGAGCGCGACGCCGACGCTTCCCGAGAGGGCGCTCATGGTCCGGTCGCCACCGTTGTCGACCCCGTCGCTGAGCAGCTTGTCTTCCACCTCGAAGTTCACCGCGTCGTAGCGGGTGCCCGCATCGACGGTCACCCGCGCGCTCGGCCGCCAGCGCAGCTGCACGAACGGGCCGACCTCCATCACCTGCTCGCGCTGATCCAGCAGGATCTCGTCGGTCGGCGCACCGCTCAGGGATGCGCGATTCTGCCGGTCGTCCCGCATCAGCTGGAGGTCCGCGCCCACGACCATGCCCAGCGTCGTGGCCAGCGGGGTCGACCACTCGCCGCGAACACCGCCGGCGGAGCGATCGATGGTGTTGTAGGTCCCCGCATTCGGCGGGCGCCCGGTGCCCGGAGGCGGGGTGGCAAGCGGATTGTCGAGGTCGCGCCAGAGCCCGAATCCCGTCAGCGTGAGGACACCGCGGCCAACCTGTTGCTCGATCTTGAGTGACACCTGTTGCTGGCTCACGGCCTTGTCCGCGCCTCGAAGGATATTCCCGGCGGCCGCGCTGTCCGGCTTGGCGGCCACCTCCGCCGCCGTGAGCGCGCCAGGATTCTTGGCGTGAGGATTGTCGGCCGCGACGACGCGGAACGTGACCACGGTGCCGGTCCCGAACGCTCGGCGCGCCACCGCCGCCAGCTGGCGCGATTCCGCCGCACTGTTTTGGCGGAAGCCGTCGAAGGTGAATTGCGAAAGCTGCAGTCCCGCGCTCCAGGGTCCCGATTGCAGCGTCCCGCCGGCCAGCCACTTCACGGTCCCGAAGCTTCCCGCCTCGACCCGGGCGTTGAGACTCGAGGGTCCGTCGGACGGAGAGACGGTGTTGAGGAGCAATGCGCCCCCCGATGCATTGCCATAGAGCGACGATGACGCGCCTCGCAACACCTCGACCTTGTCGAGGCTGGCGAACTCGACGTTGGTGAGCTGGCTCTGTCCATCAGGGAGGGTCTGTGGGACGCCATCGAGGTACACCTTGAGTCCACGCATCCCGAAGTTGGCGCGACTCCCCGCGCCACGGATCGAGAGCCGCTGGTCGAGCGAATAGTTCCAGCGGTTGGCAACATACACACCGGGGACCGTCGTCATCGCTTCGTCGAGGCCCAGTGTTGCCTGTCCCCGGCCGAGCTCCGAGCGCGTGACAACGCCTGCGGCCATCGGCAATTCCCGCAGCGTGTCACGCCTTCGGGCGACTGTGACCTCGAGGTCATTGAGCCTGGCCGCTCGGGTGGTATCGCGCCTGGCAGTATCCGGAGGAGCCTGAAAAATCAGGGTCGAAATCAGGAGCAAGAGCATGGGCTTCAAGTTATTTGCGCTTTACGCTTTGCGCTTTGCACCCCATTAACTTTCGCGCTCTATGACAGCCCCATCCGGTCCCGACTTCTCGGTGAGTCCCTTCGCCGGGGCGCCAGAGGCTCGCTTCGAGCCAGCCCCCTCCGACGGAGTGCTCCCGGAGAACTTCTTCTCGACCTCGAACCTCCCGACCTACGTGCGGGTCCAGGGCGCGTGGCTCATGCCCGATCGCCCGCGCATGGATTGCGTGATCGTGCGCCGTGCGTCGGGCATCGAGGCCGTGGAGCCGCGTCGGGTACGGCGGGGCGACCTCGTTGCCGTCGGGCTCGCCGAGAACGGCACCGAGGGGATCGTGGTGTACTCCGTCGGTTTCATGGGCGGGCACAGCGCCAACGAGTTCCGCTTCATGTCGACCGAGGTGAGCCGCGAGCGCCCCGTCAACTATGAGGATCTCGCCCGCCGCATCGAGGACGAGCGGCGGAACGGGGGCTTCCTCATCTGGGTGCCGGGCCCGGCCCTGGTGCACGCCCGAGCACGTTCAGATTTCGAGTGGTTCATCCGGAACGGCTACGTGCAGGCGGTGCTCGCCGGGAACGCCGTCGCCGTTCACGACATCGAGGCCGCGATCTTCGGCACCACGCTCGGCATGACCAACACCGGTCAGCCCACCGAGGGTGGCCACGGCACCCACATGCGCGCCATCAACAGGGTGATGGCGGCGGGCAGCATCGATGCGGCGGTCAAGTCGGGGCTCGTCAAGAGCGGGATCATGCACGCGCTGGTCACCGGCGGCGTGCCGTTCGTCTTGACCGGCTCCATCCGCGACGACGGTCCGCTGCCCGGCGTGATCTCCGAGATGTCGGCGGCGCAGGACGCGATGCGTGAGTTCACCGTGAAGGCCACCGGCGCGATCTTCATCGCGACCGCGCTCCACGCCATCGCGGTGGGGAACATGCTCCCGGCATTCCACACCAACCGCGGCACGACCGAGCCCCTGATGACGATCTGCGTCGACCAGACCGAGTTCATCGTCAACAAGCTGCGCGACCGGGGCACCCACCAGGCCTATGGTGTGGTGACCAACGCGCAGGACTTCATGCACGTCCTTCGACTCTACGTGGAGAAATGCCGCCAGTCCTGACGCCGACGCAACCGGGCAGGGGGGCCGGCTGGGAGCGCCTTGCCGAGGCGTTGCGTCCCGCGCTCGCGCCGGGCACCGTCGACGGCGTCTGGGTCTTCCGAACCATGCGTGCGGGCCCCAAGGAATTCGGAACCGCGATCCTCACCCAGGTCGAGGGCGACCGTCGCCGCATCTTCACCGCGCGCTATGCGCTGCTCGTGAAGGGGCGGCAGCGGGGCGGATTCGAGTGGGGCCTCGACGAGGTCGGCGCCGGACCGGTCACCGCGCTCGAGGAGCTGCTCGCCCTGGTCCCCGCCCGCGGGGTGGAAGACGAGCCGCCGGTGGCCATCGACGTGAGGCTCTGGTTCGAACCGCCGTCCGAGGC
>DATEOL010000467.1:0-10003 GCA_035274025.1 Gemmatimonadales bacterium
ACGGTCGCCGCGAACCTTGCCGTCGCCCTCGCGCTGCAGGGTCACCGCGTGGGACTGATGGATGGGGACATCTACGGCCCCAATATTCCCCGGATGTTCGGCCGCTTCGAGCGCCCTCCGGTGGTACAGGGAAGGATCCAGCCGCTCGAGGCGCACGGTGTGAAGCTGATCTCGCTCGGCTTCATCGTGGAGCGCGACGCGCCGGCGATCTGGCGTGGCCCGATCATCATGAAGGTGATCCAGCAGTTCCTGCGTGATGTGGAGTGGGGCGAGCTGGACTATTTCCTGGTGGACCTTCCTCCGGGAACGGGTGACGCGCAGCTCTCGCTGGTGCAGAGCGTCGCGGTGTCGGGCGCGGTGATCGTGACGACGCCCCAGGAGGTCGCGGTGGGTGACGCCCTTCGCGGCGCCAAGATGTTCGAGCGGGTGAACGTGCCGGTGTTCGGCGTGGTGGAGAACATGAGCGGATTCACCGATCCCGAGAGTGGCAGGCACTGGGACATCTTCGGATCCGGCGGAGGTCAGAGGCTGGCGGAGGAGCTGGGAGTCCCGCTGCTCGGCCAGGTACCGCTGCAGCCCGACATCGCCGGTCTCGCCGATCGGGGACAGCCCATCGTCATCGCGGCGCCGAACAGTCCGGCGTCGCGTGCCCTTGCTGCGATCACCGATCGGGTGAAGCTCGAGGCCGCCTCACGTGGGGTTTCGCTGCCGATTCTTGAGTGACGTAACACAAGCCCTAAAGGCCTGAGGCTCTAAAGCCCTAAAGGAAACAGCCGGCCGTGACTCCGACGCGAAGGTGGCACGGCTTTTCTCCGCGGTCTTTAGGGCTTTAGGGCTTTAAGTCCCTAGCCTTCGATGTTCTGGATCGGCGGCCTGCGTAGCAGCGCAATCGTCGGAATCCCCGCCGCAATCACCGCGATCAGACCAAACAGCAGTCCGAGCGCCGCGAAGAGTTGGGCGTTCCAGATCGGCAAGTCGCGGACCACCGCAGTCAGTGCGCCGCGGACGATGACGAAGTAGAGGAAGAGTCCGAGCGCGACGCCGCCCGCCCCGATTCCAAGCGCCCGCGACAGCACGAAGCCCGCGATCCTCACGCCGCTCGCACCGACCGCGCGGCGAAGCGAGAGCTCCGCCGCCAGGGAATCGACCCAGAGGCGCACCGCGCTGAACGTGCCGGCGGTGCCGGTGAGCATCACCACCACGCCTGCGAGCGCGAACCACACGCCGAACCAGACCGTCGGCCGCGACTGCATCGCGTCGTACCGGGATTCAGCCGTCACGCGCGTCACCCGCGCCGACCCGATGCTGTCCCTGATCGTTGCTTCAACCACCGCGGGATCGATCGGAGCCTCGGTCCGGATCAGCAGGTCTGCCTCTGTGGGCGGGAGCTGCAGCACGCTGAGATAGACCACCTGCCTCGGCTGCAGCGCGCCGCCGAGCACGTCGGACGGCGAATCTTCCGCGATCCCGACGACCTCGTAGGGCTCGCGCTGGAGATCGGAACCGAGCCACATCTTCCGTCCCACGGCCTCGCCGCGCTGGAAGTACCGGAGCGCCAGATGACGATTCACCACGGCGACCCGCGCCGCGCCGAGCCGGTCCGCATCGGTGAGGCCGCGTCCCGATACAATCCTCGCTCCGCCGGCGACGAAGGAATCGGGACTCACGAAGAGATGCACGGCCTGGGTGTGCTGATAGGGAATGAAGATTCCACCCCGTACGCACATGCCACAGTCGGTCGTGACGTTATCCGAGGTCCCCAGTCCCACGAGCCCGCCCGGCGCGGTGAGGCTGATCTCCGCGCGCGGATTCCAGATCCGCAGGCGCTCGAGAAGAAGGCCGTACGCGGCGGCGCGATCAGCGTTCCCCGCCAGCCCCGAATCGATCTGGATCACCAAGCCGTTCTGCCGGTGTGCCGCGCCCGGACCTTCCTGGCGCTCGCGCCCGAGAAGCAGTGCGCTGCCCATCACGATCGCGAGTGACGCGGCCAGCTGGAACCGCGGCAGGGCCAGCGGAACGATGCCCGGCTCGTAGTAACGCAGGTGGCGCGCGTGCAGGAACCGCCGCGGGCTCAGGCTCGCGACGAGGAGGGTCGCCGGGACGAGGAAGGCGCCGGTGACCAGTCGAGGCCACGTGGTCACGGTCCCGGGCCAGTATCGCGCCGCCATCCCGAGGAGCAGCACGCCGATCGCTGCGCCAGCCGCGGTCGCTGCGAGCGCGGCCACGCTGCCTTCCGCGACAAGCGCGGAGAGAATGTCCCGACGTGAGGCGCCGACCGCGCGCCGGATGCCGAGCTCGGCTCCACGTCTCGCGGCTTCGATCCGATACCGGATCAGCATCGTCACCATCGCGAGGACCATCGCGACCCACGCGATGGCGAGCAACACGTCGAGCAGGCTCCTGATCGCGGCTGACTGCGTGACGGAGGGCGGACTCACGTCCCGAGTCCAATGCACCAGGGTGCTTGCCGGGCCCAGGGGGTCGACGACCGGCGGGGATGCCCGCAGTGCCTGGATCGTCGCGAGCAACGCAAAGGTCACGGCCATCAGGAGGACGGTGCCGGCCAGCCGGAGGCGCCCCTCGCGAAGCGCCGAGACTGCCGGACCCAGGCGGCGGATCAGGAGTGAGTTCACGATCAGCTCCGTTGCATCATGCCGGCCTCTGCCGCACCGCGGGAAGCACGTGATTGACGATCAGGTCGAGCCCGTTGAACTCGAGCTGCCGGGCGGGGGCGCCCGCGTTCCGGAACTCACTCGTGACAACGACGACGAGGGACTCGGCGGGGACCACGAAAATGAACTGTTCACCGAACCCCCAGGCGAAGAATCCGTCTCCATGCGGGGTTCGCGCAATCCACCATGAGTAACCGTCCGCACCACCAGGGGACCGAGCAGTCGTGGAAGGGTCCGCGCGTGGACGGGGGCGGGACAGGAATCGGTCAGCCATTGGGTGTCGTGTTTTGGCCGTGCATTGCGATATCATAAGTATGACGCACGCGGTTTACACCCAGAATCCCAATGCTACTGGAGATGCCATGAGCTCGAGAGCGAAGGTTCTCGCGGATCGAATTGCCCGTGGGGCCGAGAACATCGCTGCCTACGCGGAGAAGCTGACGGACGCCCAATGGGCGACACCCATTACCCCGGATGGACGAAAGGCGGGCGTGATGGTTCATCACGTGGCCAGCGTCTACGGGCTCGAAGTGGACATCGCCCAGAAGCTCGGCGCCGGCGAGTCGATCGTCGGCGTCACCTGGGCGGTCATCGCAGACATGAATGCCAAGCACGCCCAGGAGAACGCGGGTGTGGGCAAGAAGGAAACGGTCGAGCTGGTCCGGAAGAATGGCAAGGCGGCCGCCGAGGCGATCGCGAAGTTCACCGACGAGATGCTGGACGACGGGGGGACGATCTCGCTTTATGGTGACGCGCCGCTGACCGCGCAGTTCTGGATCGAGGACCACCCGCTGCGACATTCCTGGCATCATGTGGCCAAGATGCGGGCGGTGCTTGGAGGCTAGTACCACTCCACTTTCACCGCGCCCACCGAGCTCGCGACGCGAAGGTCAATCTTCCTTCGCGCCGTCGAGTAATCCGGGGTCACGAACTGCTCCCCCTGGCGCGAAAAGCCGGCGGGGCTGAACGAGGCGAAGAAGCGGTCGAGGGTGAGCCGTACGCCGGCGCCCTTGGGAAGCTTGAGCGTCAGGCGTCCCATGGTCATGGTGACCTCGGCGGCCAGGTTCCCGTCCGCCTGGCCGCCCAGGTCCAGCGAGACCAGGCCCACACCGCCATTCAGCCGGAGGCGGGAGCAGCCGGAATTCGCGAACCGGTCCACTTCGAGCTCACCGGCGCCCACTTCCACCACCGCTTCACGACAGGAGCCGACGCCCGGACGCGAGAAGGTCAGCCGGGTCCGGCTGCCACCCACCTCGAGCTGAAGGTCACGAAGGCGCAGGCCCCCGAGGTCGATGCGGCTTTCCGAGGCGCCGAGCGAGAGCGCGAGCCCGAGCTCGACCTCGGGAGAGAGCCAGACCGTGGCCTGCTGGTCGAGCTGCTTCGAGTTGGTGACGCGAATCCCGCCCTTGCCCTCGCTCTTGAGCCCGAGCTCGAGCTCGCGAGTGGGATCGTGGTACTCGCTTCGTGGCGCGTAGCGCTCACTGTCGTAGCGGGATTCCATCCGGTAGAGCGTGCCAGGGGCGGCGGGCATGAGACGGAGCTCGCCGGCGGCGAACTCGAGCTTCACCGTCATCCGCTGCTCGCCCTTATACGGCCGGGACGCGGTGTACTCCCGCATCGTTTGCGCACTGAGGGTCGAAGCACAGACGAAGAGGGTCGAAGCGAGTCGAAGGGCGTTGATCACTGCACGCCGAGCTTCGACCCCTTTCGACCCCCTTCGACCCGATTCGACCCAGCTCATTTCGGCGGCGGAGTCGGACGCTTGACGGCGGGAACGCCCATCTGGGGCGTGGCCCACAGGTACTCGTCCGTCAGGGCTTCCGGCGGTACCAGGCGTCCCGCGAAGTCCGGCCTGATCCCGGCGCGCGAAAGGAGGCTGGCGCCGAAGCCCACGGTACCGAGCACCCAGGTCACCATCGCGGCACCGCCCAGCACGAGCGTGCCCGCCACTGGAACCCATCCGAACAGCGCCCACACGCCCCAGAGTCCGAGCATCGCCGCGAGACCGACGCCGACGTAGCGATAACTGTTGGGTGAGACGAGCACACCGAGTGCCATCCGGCGCCTGGTGTAGCTCTCGCCCATGGCGTGCGACATCGCGAGGATCCCGAGCACGACCGCGGCGAGGAAGAGCAGCAGGTACGCGGCGACGGCGAAGGGAATGAGCAGCACGCCGACCACGGTCAGTGCCAGTCCCACGACCAGCATGCCGAACGTCGGGATCACCAGCATCTGGGCAACGAGGCCGGTCACGAACGCGCGCCCGAGCGAATGCCGCACGGTGTCGGACACGGTTTCGAGGGTAGGCCGCGCAAACGTCACCAGACCCACGCCAATCGCCGCGAGGATCAGGAACACCCCGAGCAGTCCCGCGATCCGTCGGAAGACCGTCCCGCCACCCGTCGAGACCGTCGACGCGTCGGAGGCCGAGCTCAGTGATCGGATCTCACCTTCGATCGCGCGGTCGGCGTCGCGGACTCTCCCGGAGAGGGCGAGCGCGTCGCCACTGACCGAGGCACCGCGATGCACCACGATGTCGCCGTCGAGCGCCACGATGTTGCCTTCGAGTCGCCCGAAGATCTCCGCGGTCCCGCGGAGGACGAGGAGATTTCCCCGCAGTGTGTCCCCGGTGCCAAGGCCGAAGTCGCCCATCCAGGCGCGGCCGTTCGGCACGGTGAGGCGCAGCGGGCCGTTCCCTTCGAACAGCTGGCGGAGCCGCTGCTCGATCGAGGCGGCGTCGGCGAGCTGGTCGAGGGAGATGCTCGGGCCGTTGGCCTCGGCATGGGGAATGGCCTGCGGGGTTTCGGCGCGATTTGCCTGGAGGTCCTGCTGGAAATCGCTGAGCCACTCGATCACGCTCGCGGCCACCTCATCGGGTCCCCGCGCGGTGCGCGCGAAGGCCGGGGAAGAACACGCGATCAGGCTGAGCAGGGCAGGAAGCGCCTTGCTAGCCGTGAACTGGAGCCGCATGGCGACCCCCTTACGCGGCGCGAGTGGGAAGTGAGACGAGACGCTTGAGTGCGATTACGCCCAGGCTCCACGTGGTCAGGAGTCCGAGGACGCCGACCGCGGCTCGTGCCGGGCTGGCGAAGAAGCCGCGGACACCCTCATACCAGGGCTGCTCGGCGACGTTAGCCGCCAGGGCCCGGAGACCCAGCCAGAGCCAGTTATCGAGCAGGGCCATCGCCTGCTGTCCCCACCCCGCGAGCACATCGCGGTGGCCGAGGGACCAGACGACGCTGGTGGTAACCCCAGCCAGGAAGATGACCGCCACGGATGCCGCGAGGGCCAACCCCCGCCCGGTCGGGACTCGGAATCGCAGTCCCAGAATGGAACGGACGACTGGCTTGGGAACGTCGACCTGGAGCATGACCCGGTCGCTGAAGCCGATGCGCGGCGAGAAGCGGGGGAGACGTTCCAGTCCGATGACGACCGCGCGATCGGTCGACGCGACGGCGCGACAGAGCCCACAATCCGCGAGATGGGAGCGGACTGTAGCGCTCATCACACCCACCAGCAGGGCGTCGAGCTCGTCGGGCGAAAGGTGCGTCGTCGACATACGGCCTCCTATACGGCGTGATTCCAAGGCAGGTTTCATTCCCTGAGGTGCGCGAGCATGACCCGTAATTCGTTCCGCGCGCGGTGGATGTAGGTCTTCACCGTCCCGAGCGGAAGGCCCAGAATATCAGCGATTTCCTCGTATGCGCGGCCTTCGACGTGGCGGAGCAGAATGCAACTGCGATACTCGGGGCGCAGTCGGTTAATTGCGGCTTCTATCTCGCCACCCAGCTCGAGGGAGGCGACATCATCCAGCGGTGACGCGACACCGGTTCCGAGCTGGAGTGCGGTCGCTTCCATCGCCTCGGGGGTCGCGGCGTGGGGTGACCCTTCGAGGGAAAGGGTATCGAGCTCCCGCCGCCGCAGGTGATCGATCGCGGTGTTGTTGGCGATCTTGAAGACCCAGGAGGAGAACTTGAATTCGGGCCGGTAGGTGGCGATGGCGTTCAGGACCTTGATGAAGGTTTCCTGGGACAGGTCCTCCGCGATCTCGCGGTCGCGGACCATGCGGAAAATCAGCGAGAAGACCGGACGCTCGTAGCGACGGATCAGCTCGCGATAGGCGCTTTCATCGCCCTCGCGTGAACGGGCCACCACCTCCTGGTCGGTGACCGTGTTGAGCGGGGGTTTCGGCTCAGGCACGCGCGCGGGCGCGAGTTGCGACCGGGTTTCCGGCAACGCTACATTGCCGCGCTATGTTGGCCACTGAGCGGGGCTTACCCGTGGGGGACCCGGGAGAACGGGGTGCGGGGAGCGGGAAGCGGCAATACGTGCGGGATATGTTCACCGCGATAGCCCCCCGGTACGATTTTCTCAATCATCTCCTCAGTCTCAACATTGACCGCCGCTGGCGCAGGACTGCCGTCGCGATGCTCGACTGGCAGCGCGCGCCCTCGGGCCGCTTCCTTGACTGCTGCGCGGGGACGCTCGACCTCGCGGCGACCCTCGGCAACGCGCCCGGCTTCACCGGGCAGGTCATCGGCGCCGACTTCGTCCTGCCGATGCTCGTCCGCGGCGCCGGGAAGTCCGCGCGAGTGCTTCCCGTGACCGCCGACGCGCTGGAATTACCCTTCGCCGACTCGAATTTCGAGGGCGCCACCGTCGGCTTCGGGGTCCGGAACCTGAGCGACCTCGACGCGGGACTCCGCGAGCTCTACCGCATCCTCAAGCCCGGCGCCAGGCTGGTCATTCTCGAGTTCACGACGCCGCGCTGGCAACCGATGCGTGCCGGATACTTCATGTACTTCCGTCACATCCTGCCGCTCATCGGCCGTCTCGTGTCGAAACATACGACTGCGTATACCTACCTACCAGAGTCCGTTTTGAACTTTCCGGAGCCTGACGCGCTGGCGGCGCGCATGACTTCCGCGGGTTTCAAGGATGTGACATACCGACGGCTGACGGGTGGGATCTGCGCGGTCCACTCGGGTCGACGGTCGACTGTCGACAGTCGACCGAGCGGCGGCCTCTCGTGACCCGTGACTCGCGACTCGCGACTCGCGAGGGTCAGCTCGTCGCGGGCCAGCATCTCCTCGCGCGCTACGTCAACTTCGTCAAGCTTCCTCACACACTCTTCGCGCTGCCCTTCGCCCTGCTCGGGTTGCTCGCCGCTTCGCTGCACGCTCCGGTGACGTGGCGCATCGTCGGTCTCGTCGCGCTCGCGTTTACGGCGGCGCGCTGGGTTGCCATGGGCTACAACCGGATCGCCGACCGCGAGTTTGACGCGAAGAACCCGCGCACCGCGATGCGCGAGCTGCCGCGCGGCACGCTGTCCCTGGCGCAGGCGTGGGTCTCGGTGGTCGTTGCGGGCGCGCTCTTCTTCCTGGCGGCGTGGCTCCTCAACCCGCTCTGCCTGTTGCTCAGCCCGTTCGCGCTGGGCTGGGTGATGACCTACAGCCTCACCAAGCGGTTCACCTGGTGGCCCCACCTCTGGCTCGGCATGTCGCTCGCGATCGCGCCGGTGGGCGGGTGGCTCGCGGTGACCGGGGTGTGGAGCAATCCGTGGTGGGTCCTCGTCGCCATCACGATCGCGGTGGCAACCTGGGTTGCCGGATTCGACATCTTCTACGCGCTCCCCGACGAAGACTTCGACCGGAGCTCGGGACTCCGAAGCGCAGTGGTCCGCCTCGGCCAGTCGCGCGCGATCCTGCTCGCGAAGATCCTCCACGGCGTCACGATTCCGGCGCTCGCCCTCTTCGGCTGGGGCGCGGGCTTCGGGATCTGGTACTTCGTGGGGGTGGCCGTGGCGGCAGGCATCCTCGGGTGGGAGCACCAGCTGGTGAAGCCGGGCGACCTCTTGAAGCTCAATGCGGCATTCTTCAACATGAACGCGGTGATGTCCGTGACGGTCTTTGGCTTCGCACTCCTGGACGTGGTCCTATGACACGAAGACGGGAAGGCGGGAGGTCGCGAGGAACGACCATCACGTCGTCTCTTGCAACCGACGTCCCGTCCTTCCGCCCTCCCACCCCGAGATGACATTCCCCGACCTGGGATCCTTCATCGCCGAGCTCGAGCGGCGGGGCGAGCTCAAGCGCGTGCGGGTCGAGGTCGATCCGGTCTACGAAGTCGCCGAGATCGCGCAGCGACTCGTGCGCGAGAATGGACCCGCGGTGATCTTCGAGCGAGTGAAGGACGCCGCGTTTCCGCTGCTGATGAACCTGTTCGGCTCGATGAAACGGATCGAGATTGCGCTGGGCCGCCATCCCGAGGCGATCGGCAGGGAGCTCGTCGAGACCTTTCAGGCCGTGAATCCGCCCTCCCTCAAGGGACTCTGGAGCCGGCGCGGTGTCATCGCGCGGGCGCGTCACATGCGGGTTCGGAACGTGCGCGCGGCGCCGGTGCACGAGGTGATCGAACAGCCGGACCTCTCGAAGCTTCCCACCCTCAAGACCTGGCCGCGCGACGGGGGACGATTCATCACCTTCGGTCCGACCCTCACGGAAGATCCGCGGAGCCACCGGCGCAATTACGGACTCTACCGCCTGCAGGTATTCAGCCCGAACGAGACCGGCATGCACTGGCAGAGCATGAAGGGTGGACGAGCGCATCACTTCGAGGCGGAGCGGATGAACCAGCCGCTTCCCGCCGCGGTAGTTCTCGGTGGCGACCCCATCCTCATGCTCGCGGCGATCCTTCCCCTGCCCGAGGACATGGACGAGCTCGCCTTCGCCGGATTCCTGCGCGGGTCACCGGTGCCGATGGTGCACGCGAAGACGATCAACCTGCGGGTGCCGGCCAACGCCGAGTTCATCCTCGAGGGCGAAGTGCCGCAGAAGGTCCGTCGCATGGAGGGACCGTTCGGGGATCACTTCGGGCACTATTCCGAAGCGGCGGAATTCCCCGTGTTCCGGCTGACCCGCGTGACCCGTCGGCGCTCGCCGGTGTATCCGGCGACCGTGGTCGGCAAGCCGCCCCAGGAAGACAAGTGGATGGGGATCGCCGTGGGCGCGATGGTCGGTCCGCTCATCAAGGTGGTGAACCCGAACATCGTGGACCTGGCCGCGCATGATGCGGCCGGATTCCACAACCTGCTCGCGGTATCGGTCCGGGAGCGGCACCCGAAGGAGGTGCTCAAGACCGCGTTCAACCTGCTCGGGACCGGACAGCTCGCGCTCACGAAGGCGATGGTCCTGCTCCGGCCCGAGGTCAATCCGCGGGACTGGAATGCGATCCTCCGGGAACTCTGGCACCGGTTTGAGCCGGAAGAACGCATGGTGCTCCTGGGTATCGCGCCGCTCGATACCCTGGACTACACCAGCTACCGGATGCAC
>DATEOL010000468.1:0-9220 GCA_035274025.1 Gemmatimonadales bacterium
GCAGCGTCCGAACCATCTCCACACCGTTCATGCCCGGGAGCCGGAGATCGAGCACGGCCAGGTCGTACTTGCCGCCGGAGATGAGTCGCAGTCCCTCGAGGCCGTCGTCGACCAGGTCGGCGTGGTAGTGCTGCTCCTCGAGGCCATGCTGCACGTACTGGCCGACGGTCTTGTCGTCCTCGACGATGATGATCTTCATGGGGACGCGGGCGCCTCACGGGGAACGTACAGGCGAAAGGTGGTGCCGAGGCCGGCCTGGCTCTCCACCGTGATGCGGCCGCCATTCTCCTCCAGGATGCCGTAGCAGATTGTGAGACCGAGCCCGGTGCCCCGGCCCGGAGGCTTCGTGGTGTAGAAGGGCTCGAAGATCTTGTCGAGCGCCTCGGCGGGAATACCGGCGCCGGTGTCGGCGAACTCCACCATCACCTCGTCGTCGCGGGCGCCATTGGCGCCGGTCCGGATCCGGAGGGTCCCACCCCGATCCATCGCATCCGCGGCGTTCAGCATGATCGCCATGAAGGCCTGGATGATCCGCTCACCGTCCACGACAGCTCGCGGCAGGTCGGGGGCGAATTCCTGCACCACGTTGAGCTTCTTGAAGCGCTGGTGGTGCTTGAGCAGGAGCAGGGTCTCCTGCAGCAGCTCGTGCACGTCGGTGGGGACGCGGGAGGGACGGAAGCTGCGCGGACGGCTGAAGTCGAGGAGCTGGTCGACGATCCGGGTGCAGCGATGCACCTCACGCTCGATGATGTCCAGATACTCCTCGACGGTGCTGTCCGGCTTGTCGAGTCGCGCCTCGATCGCGGCGACGCAGGCGCCGATCGTCGCGAGCGGATTGTTGATCTCGTGCATGACGCCCGCGGCGAGCTGCCCCAGGGCCGCCAGCTTTTCGGACTGGAGGATGCGCGCCTCGGCGAGCCGGCGTTCGGTCATGTCCTCGCCGATGGTGATCACGTGGCTGATCGCGGAACCATCGAGCCGCATCGGAATCTTGGTCTGCCGGAACACCCGCCCCTCGCCCTGGAGGTCGACGACCTGGTCGCGCTGGACCAGCTCGCCGGTCTCGAAGATGGAGTCGTACTCGGCCTTGAGCTGCTCCATCGGGTGACGAGTCAGGACGTCGAACACGCGGCGCCCCAGGGCCTGGTCCCGCCGGAGTCCCTGGGTGCCGGTCTCGCGCTTCCGGTTCCAGAGCACGATCCGGTAATCGCGATCGATGACGTAGATGCCGAGTGGCAAGCTGTCGATGATGAGGCTGGTGATCCGCCGTTGTTCCTGCAGCTCCCGCGAGCGGGTTGCGACCTCGGCGGCGAGGTCTTCGGAGAGCAGCACCGAATCGAGAAACGGCGCCATCACCTCGGCGACGAGGTACACCAGGTCGCGATCGGGAGCCGGACCATGCCGGTCGGGCACCAGCTCGAGCGCACCGAGCCGGATCCCGGCGTGCAGGACGGGAAAACGAATGATCCCGGTATCGGGAGGTGTCTGCTCGAGAAACTCCGCGGGCGGGCCGCCGGCGGGCGCGGAAATCCCCACGACCTGGGTACCACTCGGCGCGCGGCGCCAGAGGGTTGCGCGGGCCAGGCCGAAATGGGAACGCACCAGCTCAACAGCTTCGCCCAGGACCTCATCCGGCAATTGATCGCGGTTGAGTGCGTGGACGAGGGCACGGACCAGGTCGAATGGCGCTGGCACGACCCAAAGCTATCCCGGGACGGATCGCGGAGTACAGAGCACGAGCACAGAGCACAGCGCACGGGGCACCGGACTCGGAACATTGGTAGCTTGCCTTCATGGCAACCATTCAACCCTGGATAGATGGCGCTCCAGGGCGGGGAAAGCGGAAGATCGACCGCATCTTCGATCCGTGGACAGGGAAAGCGATCGCAAATGTTGCCGTCGCGACGGACGCGGACCTCGACCGGGCGATCAGTGGCGCGAAGAAGGCGTTCGGGGTGATGCGGGCGCTGCCGGCTCACCGCCGCCGGGACATCCTCGCGGCGACCGCCAGCCTCCTCAAGCGCGACCGGACGGCGCTCGCGAAGCTGATGGCGGAGGATGCCGGGAAGCCGATCACGCTCTCGCTGGGCGAGATCGATCGCGCGATCGGCACGTTCACCATCGCCTCGGAATCCTTGCGCTGGTTCGGCGGAGAAGCCCTGCCCGCCGATATCGACGCGCGGGGCGAAGGATTCACCGCGCTCACCAGCCGCATCCCCATTGGCCCCATCTCGGCGATCTCGCCGTTCAACTTTCCGCTCAACCTGGTCGCGCACAAGGTCGCGCCCGCGATTGCCGTGGGCTCATCCATCGTGCTCAAGGTGCCTCCGCAGGCCCCCCTGCTGTCCTTCCGCCTGGCCGAGCTGCTCGCGGAGGCGGGACTGCCGGCGGGAGCGCTGCAGGTGCTGCACATGCCGATTCCGGTTGCGGAGCGGCTGGCGACCGATCCCAGCTTTGCCATGCTTTCGTTCACCGGAAGCGCGCCGGTGGGCTGGCACCTCAAGTCGGTGGCCGGCAGGAAGCGGGTCGTGCTCGAGTTGGGAGGCAACGCGGCCGCGCTGGTGCACGAGGACGCCGGGGACCTCGACGCGCTCGCGACCCGCATCGCGTGGGGCGCGTTCGCCTATGGGGGCCAGGTCTGCATCAAGGTCCAGCGGCTGCTGGTGCACGAGCCGATCGCCGCAAAGTTCAGCAAGCTGGTCACCGAAGCGACGAAGCGCATCGCGGTCGGCAATCCGATGGATGAGAAGGTCGTCGTCGGCCCGCTCATCGACGACGGCTCGGCGGACCGGGTGGAGTCGTGGATCGACGAGGCATTGAAGGGCGGCGCGCGCGCGCGCTATCGCGGGCCGCGGAAGGGCCGGCTGCTGGGCCCGACGGTGCTGGACCGTGTGAAGCCCGGGATGAAGGTGACCTGCCGTGAAGTGTTTGGTCCGGTCCTCACGATCGAGTCGTACTCCTCGTGGGACGAGGCGATCCGGAAGGCCAACGACTCGGAGTATGGGCTGCAGGCCGGTGTCTTCACCCGTGACGCAAGCCGGATGATGCAGGCATGGCGGGAGCTCGAGGTGGGCGGCGTAGTCGGGAACGACATTCCCACCCTCCGGCTCGATCATCTGCCCTACGGCGGAGTGAAATCGTCAGGGTTTGGACGGGAAGGACTGCGGGAAGCGATGCGGGAGATGACGGAGGAGCGGCTGCTGCTCTGGAAAGCGTAGCGGCTAGCTGCTAGCCGCCAGGAACTGAATCTCGTGCTCGTGGCTGGCGACAAGCGCTGCCCTCGTTCCTTCGATGGCGTTCTCGTCGACTAGTACCTGCCACACCTCCACTCCTCGGAGCTGCACTTCGACCGGCAGCGGTGGGCCGAATCGGACACCGAGCTGGACCGTGATGCCGCCAGGGCGGGACTTCGCGCGCAGGTCGATCACGGTGCGGCCGAACCGCGCCCGCTCGAGGCTCATGATTCCGGATGGACGAAGGAGGGAAAGAGAAAGGGTGTGGCCGTCGTAGACCGCACCCCACTCCGGAGGAATCTCGCGACTCGGGAATCGCGACTCGCGACTCACTCGCGACTCACACCGCGGCCAGCCGGGACAGAAGCTCCGCATTTTCCCGGCGGTCTCCGTTGCGCTCTTCTACGAAGGCCCAGCGCACGACTCCCTCGGCGTCGACCACGAAATAGGACCGGTTGCTGAAGTAGCGCTCATCATTGAGGACGCCGTACTTCCGCGACACGTCCCGCTTGAAGTCACTCAGGAGATCGACAGCGAGCTTCTCTTTCGCCTTGTACTCCTTGAGGGTGGGGATCGAGTCCACGCTGATCGGCAGGACCACGGTGTTCTCGTCGACGAACTGGCTGTAGTCGGTCGTGATCGCGCAGAGCTCGGAGGTGCAGGTCGAGGTGAAAGCCAGCGGGAAGAAGGCGATGAGCACCTTCTTCCCGCGCAGCGCTGACAGCGCGACCTCGCCGCCCGCGGTCGACGGCAGCGAGAAATCAGGCGCGGGCGAGCCCACGGCCGGAAGGGCCATGGTCACTTACCGCTGTCGTAGCGACGACCGGCCACCGTCCAGTTGAGGACGTTCCACCACGCGGCGAGATAATCCGCCCGACGGTTCTGGTACTTGAGGTAGTACGCGTGCTCCCACACGTCGCAGCCGAGGACCGGGAACTTGCCTTCCATCAGCGGCGAGTCCTGGTTGGGTGAGCTCTCGATGGAGACCTTGCCGTCGGCGCCCTTCACGAGCCAGGCCCAGCCGCTGCCGAACCGGCCCATGCCCGCCTTGGCAAACTGCTCCTTGAACGCATCGAAGCTGGCGAACGCCGTGTTGATCGCCTCGGCCAGCTTGCCGGTCGGGACGTTCGACCCGCCGGGGGCCATCAGCTCCCAGAAGAGGGTGTGGTTGAAGTGCCCGCCGCCGTTGTTCCGCACCGCGCCGCGGGACGCCTCCGGAACGGTGGAAAGCTTGCCGATCAGCGCTTCGATGCCGAGTCCCTGCAGCTCCGCATTGCCTTCGAGAGCCGCGTTGAGGTTGTTCACATAGGCGGCGTGGTGCTTGTCGTGATGGATCCGCATCGTCTGCTCGTCAATGTGCGGCTCCAGCGCGGCGTAGTCATATGGAAGGGGAGGAAGGGTATGAGCCATGATTCTCACTCCTGCGGGCCGCTCGCGGCGGCCGAGGTTGGTCGAAAGGGGCGAAGAGAGTCGAAGATAGTCGAAAACAGGACAAGGAGGGTGAGTAGCACGGTGTACACGAACTGGATTCGCCATGACCCGGCGATGACCGCGAGGAAGCCCGCGATCCCAATCAGGCGTGCCAGATCCCCTTGCCCCACCATGCGAGCCGCGAGGCCGGCACCGCCACCGATCCGACCCGCCAACGAACCGCTCCAAAGCCCGAAGGCACCTACCGCAACCGCCACCAGGTCGGGACGCCGTCGCCGCATCGCGATGCAAGCCAGGATCAGCGCGAGTGGCATCGCGATGCCCTGCCACAGCGTGACACCGGCCGGCAGGAGCTCGCCCCCCACCCTGCCGAGGAGGGCAGCCGCGGCGGGGTTGAGGCGCCAATCGGCGAGGTACACGGTGATCGGTGCGAGGAGGAAGAGCATGAGCATGCGCGCGGCCGGATCGCCGATCGGCCCGTCCCCCAGCGCCGAATAGGTAGCGGGAAGCGGGCCGATGATCGTGGCCATGAGCCAGGTGGCGATGCCCAGACCGGCCAATCCAATCGCAAGGGCTGCGCGTTCGAGTCGCCTGGTCTCGCTCGCCACGAGTCGAACGCCCCCGGCAGCGAAGCAGAGTGCGAGCGCGAGGAGGACATGCGGGCTAGCCAGCGCAGCGAGTCCTGCAACGATCGCGAACAAGTCGCGGAGTCTCCAAGGTCTCGCAGGTCTCAAAGGTCTCAAAGTGTGATCGAAATCATGGGAGACCTTTGAGACCTTTAAGACCTTGGAGACCTGCCAGACCTACGCCTTGGGACGATCCAGCTCCGCGATCGTCCTGTTGCTCGGCGTCCGCTCCCGACGCAGCCGCATCGAGACTTCCTGCGCCCTCGCCATCGCCCGCAGGATGTTCTCACCCGCGAGCTTTCGGAGATCGGCCTCGCTCCAGCCCCGGCGCGCGAGCTCCGCGAAGAGGTTGGGGAACGCGCTCACGTCCTCGAGTCCCTGGATGACTTCCTCGATCCCGTCGAAATCGCTGCCGATCCCGATGTTGTCGACGCTCGCGACCTTGCGGATGTGCTCGATCACGTCGGCGACATCGGTCAGCTTGACCACCGGACTCGGATTCGAGCGGTCCCAGGTCTCCAGCTCGCGGCGGATCGCGGCCGTGTCACTGCCCAGCCGGCGGCCGAGGTCACCAGCGAAGGCGCCGCGGCGGTCGCCGTGCTCCTTGGAGGCCTTGTTGGTGAAGGAGGTGACGAAAGGCACCATCACCACGCCGCCGTTCGCGGGGATGCGACGAAGAATCGAGTCCGGCACGTTGCGCGGATGATCGACCAGCGCGCGCGCCCCCGAGTGCGAGAAGATGACCGGCGCCTCGGCGACATTCAGCGCGTCGCTCATCGTGCCGGGCGACACATGCGAGAGGTCGACCAGCATGCCGAGGCGGTTCATCTCACGGACAACCTCCTCGCCGAAGCGCGTGAGCCCGCCGTGGGTCGGCTTGTCGAGCGCCGCATCGGCCCAGTCGAGCGTTACGTTGTGGGTGAGTGTCATGTAACGCACACCCATGTCATAGTAGGCCCGCAGCGCGCCGAGCGAATTCTCGATGGCGTGGCCGCCCTCCATGCCCAGCACCGAGCCGATCCGGCCCGCCGCGAAGGCGGACCGCATGCCGTCCGCCGTCAGCGCCCACTGGAATGCTTCGGGATACTTCGCGATGACCCGACGCGCGACGTCGATCTGCTCGAGCTGGACCCGGGCGTAGCCCGAATCCTTGATCTCACCGGGGATGTAGACCGACCAGAACTGGCCGCCGAGCATGCCGGTCTTGAGCCGGGCCAGGTCGGTATGACCAGTCACCCGGGTCCGCAGGTCGTACGCGTCGGCGTCGCCGCGCGCAGTCGCGGAATTGCGAATCGCCCAGGGCAGATCATTGTGGCCGTCGATGAGCGGGGTGCTGCCCAGGACTTTGCGGGCGAGGGCCATGTCGGGATCGGACTGCGCGAGGGCGGGAGTGGCCATTGCAAGGGTTAGAATCAGGGCGGCACGGATCATGGGAAGCCTGCGTTAAGGTCTTGGTCGGAGCAGTTGCCCCACATTGCACTCAAACGTGCATACAGGATAACATTTTCGGCTCTCGCCGCTACGGCAAGCATGCACAGCTGGTCTTCCCTGCCGCACCTGCTGCGCGAACGGGCCCGGACCGCGGGAGAGCGCGAAGCGATCCGTTTCCAGGGCGCGAGCCTGACGCTCGCGGGGCTCGACGCCGCCGCCTCCCGGTGGGCGGACGTGCTGGCCAACCTCGGTGTGAAGCAGGGCGACCGTGTGGCGCTCTGCCTGCCGAACGGCCTCGATGCGCCCGCAGCCTGGCTCGGGATCGCGTCACTCGGTGCCGTCGTCGTGCCGATCAACTACGGCTACCGTGAGGCCGACCTGCGCTTCATGCTCGGCGATTCCGGCGCCGTGGTGGTCGTCACGACGCCGGACCGCGCGACGGACCTGCTCCGCGCCGCCGGGCGATGCCTGTCGGTCCGGACCGTCGCCGTCCTCGGCACAGCAGCTCCGCCCGGAGCGGAGCCGATCGCGGACCGGCTGGCGCAGGCGTCGCCGTCGCGCGACCTCATGCTTCCCGCGCTCAACAACCTGGTCACCCTGCAGTACACCTCGGGGACGACCGGGTTTCCCAAGGGATGCATGCTGACGCATGGGTACTGGCTGCTGCTCGCGGCCACCGCGGTCGAGTATGGCAGGTTCACGCCGGACGACGTGATGCTGTCGGCCGCGCCGATCTGGTATCTCGATGGGATGTGGCACGTCTCCCTGGCGCTCATGGCCGGCATTCCGCTCGTGGTCCTGCCGCGCTTCTCGGCCTCGGGATTCTGGCGGACGGTGCGGGAGAACGGCGTGACGTTCTTCTACTGCCTCGGCACGATGCCGGTGCTGCTGCTCAAGCAGCCGCCGAATGCTGAATTGGAACTGGGCCATAAAGTGCGCTTTGTGTTGTGCTCCGGGATCGTGCCGCGGCTGCACGAGACGTTCGAGGAGCGCTGGGGGTGCCCCTGGCGCGAAGCCTATGGCACCACGGAGACCGGCGCCGGCCTGATGGTGCCGCTGGAAGATGGCGCCTCGGTCGGCTCCGGCATGATGGGCATGGCGGCCGCGCATCGCGAAGCCAGGGTGGTGGATCCGGACACGCACCTGGTCGTTGCCCCGGGGACTGCGGGAGAGCTGCAGCTCAGGGGTCCCTCGATGATGCTCGGCTACTGGGGACACCAGGAGGCGTCGGACCGGTATTTTCAGGACGGCTGGGCCCACACCGGTGACCTGGTCGTGGAAGACGCGCGGGGATATTTCCGGATGGTGGGCCGGCTCAAGGACATGATCCGGCGTGGCGGCGAGAACATCAGCGCCGTCGAGGTCGAGAGTGTCCTTGCCGAGCATCCGTCGGTTGTCGCCGCGGCCTGCGTGCCGGTCGCCGACGAAATTCGCGGGGAAGAGATCAAGGCCGTGATCCAGCTTTCTCCCGGCCGCGGGGCGATGGCGGCGGATCCCGCGACGCTCCGCGCCTGGCTGGGCGACCGGCTGGCGGCCTTCAAGGTTCCGCGTTACTTCGCGTTCGTGGACGCGTTCCCGCTCACGCCGAGCGAGCGAATCGCCAAGCATCAACTCAAGCCGGGCCGGACCTGGGACGCGACGATCCCGGGCTGGAGGGAAAGCGATGTCTGACGAGACGGTACAGTACAACGAGGACGGGCTGGTGGGCGTAATCACGCTGCATCGTCCGTCCGTGCTCAACGCGTTCGACCACGCGATGGTGACGCGCCTCGCGGCGTGCCTCGACCAGGCACGTGACTCGGCAATGCGCGCGGTGGTCATCACCGGATCGGGACGGGCATTCTCCTCGGGTCACGACCTCGCGGAGCCGGCTCTCACCGGTGAGACCCCGGTGCACCATGTCCACCAGTATCTCTGGGAAATCCAGCGCCTCACCACCAGGATCCTCGAACACCCGGCGATCGTGATCGCCGCGATCAACGGGGGCGCGGTCGGCATGGCGGCCGAGCTCACCGTGACGGCCGACCTGCGACTCGCCTCGGAGCAGGCGTACCTGCTCTTCCCCGAGGTGCGGCTCGCCCTGCTCGAGACCAACGGGGTGACCTGGCTGCTTCCGCGCGCCGTCGGTCACGCCCGCGCGTCGGACTGGCTGCTCACCGGGCGCCGGATTCCCGCGACCGAGCTGGCGGCGGCGGGATTCGTGAGTCGCGTCCTTCCCTCGCCGGAGCTGATGCCGGCGGCGATGGAGATGGCGCGCGAGGTCGCGGCATCGGCGCCGCGTTCGATCCGGCTGGTGAAGCGCATGCTGCACAAGGGATGGACCGGCGACCTGCACGCGAGCCTGCTTGCGGAGATCGACGGCGTAGTCGCGACCTCGCAGAGCCCCGACCTGCTCGAGGGCATGCGTGCCTTTCACGAGAAGCGCGTTCCCCGATACTCGGGAGAGTAACTGGTGAAGACCGTTCGCATCCTCCTGCCGGCATTGCTCGGCGCCCTGCC
>DATEOL010000469.1:0-14240 GCA_035274025.1 Gemmatimonadales bacterium
TCGGTCCGGAAGCCGACGCCGACGCTCGAGCAGTTCGGTCGCGACCTCACGGCCGCCGCCGCGCGCAAGGAGCTTCCCACCATCCTCGGGCGCGAGGAGGAGATCGACCTCGTCATCGAGACCCTCTGCCGCCGTGTCAAGCGAAACCCGCTTCTCGTTGGTCCGGCGGGCACCGGCAAGACCGCGATCGTCGAGGGCCTCGCCCAGCGGGTGACCGCGGGCGACGTGCCCTCGCCCCTCAAGGGAGTCCGCATCATCAGCCTGCAGCCGTCGTCGATCGTCGCGGGCGGCTCGCTCGTCGGCGAGATCGAGAAGCGGATGCAGAACATCCTCAAGGAGGCGAGCCAGCCCGGCATCGTGCTGTTTATCGACGAAGTCCACGCCATCGTGGGCGCGGGCGGGCGCGAAGGGACCGGTGACTTCGCCAGCCAGCTCAAGCCCGCGCTCGCCCGCGGCGACTTCGCGTGCATCGCCGCCACTACCGACGATGAGTTCCGGAAATTCATCGAGGAGGACCGTGCGCTCGAGCGCCGCTTCCAGCCGATCCGGATCCGGGAGCTGTCCCCGGAGCAGACCCTCGTCATCCTCCGCGCGATCCGGGACGAGGCGATCAAGCAGCACAACATCACCGTGCCCGACGCCGTGCTCGAATGGCTGGTCAACACCGCGGCGAGCTACATGCCGAACCGGCGGTTCCCCGACAAGGCCGTGGACCTGCTGGACCAGTCGGTGGCCTACGCGCGCCGCAAGGAGCTCACCGAGGTGGGTCTCCTCGACGCGGAGCAGGTGGTGCAGCGCATCCTCGGCGTTCCCCTGCGGGAGCGGGCGAAGGTCGAGTCCCTGGCGCAGGTCCTGCCGGAGCGGAGCCTGCTCAATGCCGAGGAGTCGGAGAAGCTCGCCGCGCGGCTTGCCGTGACCACCCACGGCTTCGATATCCACGCCTCCCGTCCCAACGCCGTCCTCCTGATGCGCGGTGCGGCGACCGATCGCGCGATGGACCTCGCCCGTTCTCTGGCCGACCTGGTCTACGGCGGCCAGGACCGCGTGATCCGGATCGACTTCGGACGGCTGACCTCGCAATGGGATGCGAAGACCCTGCTGGGCACGTCCGCCGGATACGTCGGTTATGAGGACCGCCACGAGCTGGACCAGGTCATCGAGATGCCCTGGTCGGTCATCGTGTGTGAGCGCATCGATGAGTGCCACCCCGCGGTGCTCTCGGCCTTCGCTCCCGCGATCACCAATGGCATCGTGACCGACATGCGGGGCCGCAGCATCTACTTCAGCGACACCATCATCGTCCTCACGGTGCAATCCCTCGATGGGGAAAGCCGTCCGATCATCGGGTTTGGCGAGACCGGGCGTTCCTCCGATGGCGGAAAGGACGACGCCGGCCTGGGCGGACGGATCATGGACGCCGTCGACGTGGTCATCGAGAGCGCGACGATCATGCCGAAGGACTCGGGACAGTGGATCACCGCGCGACTCCTGCCCGCGCTCGCCGCTCCGCTGGCACGCCGCGGTATCGAGCTGGTGTGGGATCCCACCATTGTCGACTGGCTGCACGACCAGTGGTCCAAGCATCCCGAGCCGAACGCCATCGAGCGCTTCGCGGAAGACGAGATTTCGCCGGTCCTGGTGAGGGAGCTGCAGGAGCGCCGGCGCACCACGTCCGGTGAGCGCTTCCGCGTTCGCCGGCACAACGACAGTGTGCTCGTGGAAGCGATGCCCGCGGGCGCGTCCTAACCCCAAACCGCCGGAGCCAGCACCCAATGGAATTCCAGACCGAGGCCCAGAAGAAAGTCTACGACAAGGTCGGCCAGATTTTGCGGGACGAGTTCGGCAAGACGGCGCAAGCGCGGGAGGACGGTCCCTCCTACGTGCTCCGCAACGGCTCCGCCTATGTCCAGGTGACCGTCTCGCCCATCAACGAGCAGTACACCACCGTGCGCGCCCATTCCTGGGTCGTGACCGGAATCGAGAATACGCCGGAGCTGCTCCAGTTTCTGCTCAAGGAGAATCTGAACATGCGCTTCGGCGGGTTCGGCATCGACGACGTGGGCGATGTCTGCTTCACCCACGCGATCCTCGGCGAGACGCTCGAGGCGCCGACGCTGATGTACACGCTCATGGGCGTGGCCAGTGTGGCCGATGACTACGACGACAAGATCGTGCAGCGGTTTGGCGGCCAGCGCGCCGTAGACCGGTCGCCTTGACCATCGGGCGAACTCGCGATCTAGTGATCTGGCGATTGTAACCGGCTATTTTCGATCGCCAGATCGCCAGATCGCCAGATCGCCAGATCGCTAGATCACCCGATCGCCAGATCGCAACCCCAGCCGGTCATGTCGACAAGAACTGAAAAAGACCCGTTAGGCCAGAAAGAAGTCCCCGCCTCCGCCCTTTACGGCATCCAGACCCTCCGTGCGGTGGAGAATTTCCCGATTTCCGGGCTCCGGCCGCTTCCCGTCTTTGTCGATGCCGTCATCTGGATCAAGCGCTCGGCCGCCTTGGTGCACAAGCAGACCGGCCGCCTCGCGCCGGAGCTCGCCGACGCCATCGTGCAGGCCGCCGACGAAGTCCTCGGGGGGCAGCATCGCGACCAGTTCGTCGTGGATGTGTACCAGGCCGGTGCCGGCACCAGCCACAACATGAACTGCAACGAGGTGCTGGCGAACCGGGCCAACGAAATCCTCGGCGCGCCGCGCGGCGCCTACGCGCCGGTGCACCCGAACGATCACGTCAACATGGCGCAGAGCACCAACGACGTGATCCCCACGGCGATGCGGCTCGCCACGCTCGCGACGCTCCCGAAGCTGCTGGACGCGATGGATGGGCTCGCCGCGGCGTTCATGGCCAAGGGCGCCGAGTTCGACCACATCATCAAGTCGGGCCGCACCCATCTTCAGGATGCGACGCCGATCCGTCTGGGGCAGGAGTTCACCGCCCTGGGCCGGACCATCTCGCGTCACCGGGAGAAGCTGGCGCAGGCGGCCGACTGGCTCCGGGTCATGAACATCGGCGGGACCGCCGTGGGGACCGGCCTCAACGCCGAGGCCGAATACCCCGGCCTGATGGTCGACCGCCTCCGCGACGTGAGCAAGCTCGACCTGCGCGTCGCCGAAGACCGGATCCAGCTCATGCAATCGATGGGCGACATCGCGACGATGAGCGGCGCCCTGCGCGCGTGGGTGATCGACCTCAACAAGATCGCCAACGACATCCGGCTGCTCGCGTCCGGTCCCCGCACCGGACTCGCCGAGATCCTGCTGCCCGCGGTGCAGCCGGGCTCGAGCATCATGCCGGGCAAGGTGAATCCGTCCATCGCCGAGATGGTGAACCAGGTCTGCTTCCAGGCGCTGGGCTGCGATACGACCGTGGCGATGGGCGCGGAAGCGGGACAATTGCAGCTGAACGTCATGATGCCGGTCATCACCCACAATATCGTCTTCGCGATGCAGATTCTCGCGAACGCTTGCCGGCAGTTCGACCACGAGTGCGTCCGCGGCATCGAGGCTGACGAGAAGCAGTGCACCTATTGGCTGGAGCGGAGCCCGGCGCTGGTGACCGCCCTGGCGCCCAGGATCGGCTATGCCGAATCCGCCGCGCTCGCCAAGGAGGCGATCAAGACCGGGCTCACGGTGAAAGCCCTCGTCGAGAAAAAGAAGATCCTTCCACCCGATGAGCAGGACGAGGTGCTGGATCTTCGCGCGATGACCGAGCTCGGCGTGCCGGGGGGCAAGGGACTTCCGGGCGGCGGGTGAACTTCGGCGGACGGGGCACAGAGCACAGGAGAACGGATATGCGTCTGATCGGCGGTGGTCGTGCGTTGCTTTTCCTGTGCTCGGTGCTCTGTGCGCTGTGCTCCCCGCTGGGAGCTCAGCGCGTCGACGTGACTGTGAAGAGCGGCGTCGGCGAGGCCCCGGTCACGGGGCGGCTGTTCGTCATTTTCACGCGCGACAATTCGCGCGAGCCCAGGCTGCAGGCGGGCGGGTACAATCAAAGCGTGCCGTTCTTCGCGGTTGACGTCGATGCGCTTGCGCCAGGGGTTTCGGCCTCGGTCACCCCGTCGGCACTTGGGTTCCCGCTCAACGGCCTCAGGGATGTCCCCGCGGGTCATTACTTCGTGCAGGCCCTCCTCAATGTCTACACCAGGGTCACGCCGAAGCACGGCAAGACCATCTGGGTGCATTGGGATCAGTGGGAAGGGCAGAAGTGGAATCGCTCGCCGGGGAACCTGTTGAGTGACGTGCAGGAGGTCACGTGGGATCCCGCCTCGAGCGTCGTGAAGCTCGAGCTCTCGAAGGTCATTCCGCCGATCGAGGCTCCGCCGGACACCCGCTGGGTCAAGCGGGTGAAGATCCAGAGCAAGATGCTCTCCGAGTGGTGGGGCCATCCAGTCTGGTTCGGCGCCACCGTACTCCTGCCGAAAGGCTGGGAAGAAAGTGCCTCCCAGAAGTACCCTGCCGTCTACGTCCAGGGTCACTTCGGTGAGGGTGCGCCGTTCGGCTTCAATCCCGATGGCAAGCCGGAGACCCGGGAGTCGATGGCCGCGCGACTCCAGCGCACCAGCCGGGAGCCGGGCTACGAATTCTCCCAGGCCTGGATGGGTGATGACTTCCCGCGCATGGTCGCCATCACCTTCCAGCACCCGACTCCGTGGTACGACGACTCGTACGCGATGAACTCGGTAAACCAGGGTCCCTATGGTGACGCGCTGCTCACCGAGCTGATTCCGTACCTGGAGCAGAAGTTCCGCCTGGTCCCCGAGGGGAAGGCACGCTTCCTCACCGGCGGATCGACTGGCGGCTGGGAAGCGCTCGCGCTGCAGATCCACCATCCCGATTTCTTCGCGGGTGCGTGGGCGATGTATCCCGATGCGGTCGACTTCTCCCGCAACCAGATGATCGACAACTACGCCGACAGCAACGCGTTCGTGCCCAACGCCGGCCCCAACGATTGGATGGTGCCGGAGCGGCACATGAGCCGGACCGAGGAGGGCCAGGCGGGCACCACGGTGCGGCAGCTCGCGCGGCTCGAGGAGGTGCTCGGAACGAAGGTCCGTGGCGGCCAGCAGCTCCAGGCCTACGACGCGGTCTACGGCCCCCTCGGCGACGACGGATATCCCAGGCCGCTCTTCAACCGGTTGACCGGAACCATCGACAAGTCGGTCGCGCAGTACTGGCGCGACAACGGGTACGACCTCAACTGGTACCTGAAAGAGAACTGGAGCCGGATCGGCAGGAGTCTCTCGGGGAAGATCCGGGTCTACACCGGAGACATGGACAACTATTTCCTCAACCTCGCGGTCTACCGCATGGAAGAGACGATGAAGGCGTTCACCGAGCCCCCAGCGAACGCGACGTTCGAGTACGGTCGGCCGATGAAGCCGCACGGGTGGCAGCCGTTTACGAATGCCGACATGCTGCGGATGATGTTCGGCGTCTTCCGCGGAGTGCCCGCGACGTAAGTCCCACTCGACTATGATTAGATCATGCGGGTCAACAGCTGGACCGAATACTCGCTGATCATTGCCATCCACCTCGCTCGCCGGCAGCGCGCGGGGCAGGGCAAACTCTCCGCCCGGGAGCTCGCGGTCATCGAGCGCCTTCCGGCCGACTACACCGAACAGATCCTGCTGCGTCTTCGCCGCGCCGGCATCGTGGAAAGCGTCCGGGGCTCCCGCGGCGGGTATCAGCTTGCCCGGCCGCCCGAGGAGGTCTCGATCCGGGACCTCATGAATGCCGCCGAGCACCAGACCTTCGAAGTGAACTGCGACGTCCATCCGATCGATTCGGGACGCTGCAGCCCGGAGACTGCCTGCACCATCCGCCCGGTCTGGCACGCGCTGCAGCGCCGTATCGACGAGTTCCTGACCGGGATATCGCTCGCCGACCTCCTGCGTGATGAATCCCAGGTGCAGGAGCTGGTCACATTGACGATTGACAATTGACTATTGACAATTGTTGGGTGAGCTCCGCTGCGAGTAATAGTCAATAGTCAATTGTCACTGGTCATGAGCGCTCCCAATCTCCTCCGCTACGCACGACACCTGACACTGCCAGAAGTTGGGGCGGACGGTCAGCGGAAGCTTGCAAAGACTCGAGTCCTCCTGGTAGGGGCCGGCGGACTCGGCAGCCCTGCGGCGCTCTATCTCACTGCAGCCGGCGTCGGCACCATCGGCCTCGTCGACGGTGACAAGGTCGATATCACGAATCTTCAGCGCCAGATCCTCCACGGCACGTCGGACATCGGCCGGGAAAAGGTGGCTTCCGCCACCGATCGGTTGCACGAGCTCAACCCCGACGTCACCATCGAGCCGCACGACTTCACGCTCACGTCCGCGAACGCGGTCGGGCTGTTCGGCCGTTACGACCTCATCGTCGATGGCAGCGACAACTTTCCCACCCGCTATCTCGTCAATGATGCCGCGGTCCTCGCGGGCAAGCCCTACATCTACGGCAGCATCTTCAAGTTCGATGGCCAGGTCGCGGTGTTCGCCGCGAAGGGTGGTCCCTGCTACCGCTGCCTCTTCGCGGAGCCGCCCGCCCCGGAGCTGATACCGAGCTGTGCCGAGGCGGGCGTTCTCGGTGTGCTTCCCGGAATCATCGGAACCCTCCAGGCCCTGGAAGCGATCAAGCTGATCCTCGGCATCGGGACTCCGCTGATTGGTCGGCTGCTGATGTTCGATGGCCTCGCGCTCACGACGCGCGAGCTCCGGGTTTATCGCGATCCCCAGTGCGCCGTATGCGGAGATGCGCCGACGATCACCGCGCCGATCGACTACGAAGCGTTCTGCGGTGTGAAGACTGCCCGAAGCGACGGAGACGAGATCACCCCGGAGGCGCTGGAGTCCGCCCTGGCGGGAGCGTCCCCGCCAGAGGTCATCGATGTTCGCGAGCCCTGGGAATGGGAGGTCGCGCACATTGCGGGGAGCCGGCTCATTCCGCTCGGCAGCCTGCCAGAGCGGGTGTCCGAACTCGATGCTCGCCGGGACATCGTTACCATCTGCCACCGTGGCGCGCGGTCGCTCTCGGCCCTCCGCCTGCTGGCGGGCGCCGGATTCTCCCGGGTGAAAAGCCTCGCGGGCGGCATCGATGCCTATGCCGCCCGCGTGGACCCGAAACTCGATCGCTATTAAGGAGTTACCGCAGGGAAGTGCCGAAGGGGGGACTCGAACCCCCACGGGCTTGCGCCCACTGCGCCCTGAACGCAGCGCGTCTACCAATTCCACCACTTCGGCGTGAAGGGCGCAAAAACCTAAGGAATACCCCATAGCATCGCAAGCTACGCGTTGCCCGGACTCCACACCCGGCCTATCTTTTGCTGGGAGATGGAGTTATGAGCGAGACCTCACGGGTGTCCGTAGCCCGTAACCCGAAGGCGACCCACGACTATTTCATCCTCGAGACGATCGAGGCGGGTCTGGTGCTGCGGGGAACCGAGGTCAAGTCCCTCCGGGCCGGGAAGGCGTCCATCAAGGAAGCGTGGGCCCAGGTGAAGCAGGGGGAGCTCTGGCTCGAGGGGATGAACATAACCCCCTACGAGCAGGGGAACCGGTGGAACCACCAGCCCATGCGGACCCGGAAGCTCCTCCTTCACCGGCGCGAGATCGAGCGGCTGATCGGAGCCCTCGAGCGCGAAGGCCGGACCATCGTGCCGCTCGAGCTGTACTTTCTCAAGGGCAAAGCGAAGGTCGCGCTCGGGCTCGCCAAGGGTAAGCAGGCCCACGACAAGCGCGAGGCGATCAAGCGTCGCGAGGCCGATCGTGAAATGTCACGCGCGATGGCGCGGCAGGGGCGCGAATGATCTCGCTCCTTCTCGCCGCGGCGATCGCGACATCCGCACCCGCAAATGTCGTCATCGCCACGCCAACGGCTGAGCTCCGGATCCCGGTCACGGTCGATCCCATTGCGGGCCCGCTCCTCCCAGCTGGTCTCACGCTCTCGGTGCTCAAGGGAACCAGCGCCAGCGACGGCGTCTGGGTTGAGGTGACGCTCGGCAGCGTCCCCTTCAGGCTCCTTCTGGGTGCCCCGCTCTACAGCTTCTCAGGTGAAGTGTTCAGCCTGGCTTCCGGGGCGGTGGTTCGACGGGACACGCTGTTCCTTCCGCTCAGTTTCCTCAGCGACGCGTTGCCCAGGCACATCGCAGGCAGGTTCAAGTGGGACGGAAGGAAGGCCCGGCTCACGGATGCGGGCGCGCCTGACTCGCGCCTCGCGACTCGTGACTCGCGACCCCCTTCGAAGCGCGTCGTTGTCCACCGCGTGGTTCTCGATGCCGGCCACGGCGGCGTCGATCCGGGCAATCCCGGTCTCTATTTCCCGAAAGGCTTGAGGGAAAAGGACGTCAACCTCCAGATGGCGGTGCTGGTGCGCGAAGAGCTGCGCGCCGAGGGCGTGCAGGTCACGATGACCCGCGCCCGTGACACGCTCATCGACCTCCGCCACCGGAGTCGCTACTGCGGAGACAGCTGCGACCTCTTCGTGAGCCTGCACGTCAACTCGCTCGCGCGCCGCACCGGCTATACGTCGGTCAACGGGTTCGAGACCTACATCCTCGGTGAAGCGAAGACCGAGGATGCCGAGCGGGTGGCGCAGATGGAAAACGAGGCGATCCGCTTCGAGCAGCCGGCGATGGAGGCCTCGTCGAGCGGGCTCGATTTCATCCTCAAGGACCTCCAGATCAACGAGCACCTCCGTGAGTCGGCCCGGGTCGCCGAGCTGATGCAGCAGCAGGTGGGCGAGGTGCACACCGGCGCAGACAAGGGCGTGAAGCAGGGCAACTTCATGGTGCTCAACACCGCGCAGCGACCTGCCGTGCTCTTCGAGATGGGGTACAGCACCAACCGCGGCGACGCACGCATGATGACCGAGCCGAACGCCCAGCGTAAGCTTGCGCGCGCGATCGCCGGCGCGATCCTCACCTACCTCGCGGAATACGAGCGGCGGAGCGACGCCGGCTCGGCCGGCGGGCCGTCAGGCTCGTGACCGGGACCCTGGCGCGAAACGTTCTCGGCGTCACCTTCCAAAATCCTGTACTGCTGGCGTCGGGAACGGCGGGATACGGCCGCGAGCTCGACGGCGTCATGGATCTCGAGGCACTCGGTGGCATTGTCACCAAGGCGGTATCACTCGAGCCCCGACGGGGAAATGCCGCGCCGCGGGTCGGCGAATTTCCTGGCGGGATGATCAACTCCGTAGGCCTCGCGAACCCCGGACTCGGTGCGGTTCGGCAACATGACCTGCCCTGGCTCGCGGGACACATCTCGAAGGCCAGGGTCCTGGTCAACGTGGTGGGATTCCGGGAAGAGGAATACGCCGCCGTGGTATCCGGACTCGACGCTGGGAGCGGATTCGTTGCCTACGAGCTCAATCTCTCCTGTCCGAACACGGCGAAGGGCGGGATCGAATTCGGGGCCGAGCCCGAGTCCGTCGCCCGGATCGTTGGCAGCGTCCGGAAGGTGACGAAGCGACCGATCTTCGCGAAGTTGTCCCCCGTCCTTCCCGATGTGGCGACAATGGCCTGCGCCGCCCGGGACGCCGGCGCGGACGGCGTCTCCCTCGTCAACACGATGCCCGGATACCTCTACGACGGTGACCGCCCACGCCTGGGACAGGGGAATGGCGGAATCAGCGGTCCCGCGCTCCGGCCGGTAGGGCTCCTGGCGGTGCGAAGGGTGGCTGAGCGGACGAGCGGGGACCTTCCGATCATCGGCGTCGGGGGCGTCAGCACCGCGGAGCATGTTCGTGAGTATCTTCGCTCCGGCGCCTCTCTGGTCGCGATCGGGACCGCGGCGCTCGCCGATCCCCGGCTTCCGGGGCGGATCGTGAAGGAGCTTGAACGTGGCTGACCTCATCCTGGCCCTCGACACTCCCGATGCGCATTCCGCACTGGGCGTCGTCGATGCGGTCGGGCCGCAGTGGGTAAAGGTTGGATCGATCCTGTTCGTTCGCGAAGGTCCCGCCTTTGTTCGCTCCCTGGTCGATCGTGGCCTCGATGTCTTCCTCGACCTCAAATGGCACGACATCCCCAATACCGTGAGCGGCGCTGTCGCCAACGCGCGTGACCTCGGCGTCCGCATGGCGACGGTGCACGCGCTTGGGGGCACCGAGATGCTGGCGTCCGCCGCGCGCGCCGCCGGCTCGGATGTGGATCTCGTCGCGGTCACTGTCCTCACGTCGCACACCCCGGCGTCCTTCGGAGAGGCCACCGGGCGGGCTGCGCCGGACCTGGTCCAGGACGCCATCCGGCTGTCGGGCAACGCCTTGGAAGCCGGGCTGTCCGGGGTGGTCTGCTCCCCGGCCGAGGCACGCGCCGTGCGCTCCGCCCTCGGCGCGGGCCCGCTGATCGTGGTGCCGGGAATCCGTCGACCCGGCGACGCAGCGGGTGACCAGAGCCGGACCGCGACACCAGCCCAGGCCGCAGAAGCGGGCGCCACGCACCTGGTGGTGGGCCGGCCGGTCCTTCAGGCGAAGGATCCCGCTGTCGCGTGGGCCGAACTCTCGTACGGAGTGGCATGAGCCGCCTGTTTTTCGCCCTGAGCTTCCTGACCGCAAGCCCCGCCGTCTCGGCGGGGCAGGAGCCCCTGGCTCAGGTCGCCCGGGCGGCGCGCGAGGCGGTCATCCGGGCAGACTTCGGGTCGCTGGTCCCGAATCCGGCGGGGGTGCAGCTGCGACTTCCAGGTCTGGAGCCTTCGGGCTCGCTGGGGCGTGCCCAGGCCAGCGCCACTCTGCGGGACGCCTTTCGCCGGACCGAGACTTCGGAAGTCACTATAGAGGACTTCCGCGAAGTGGGTGGCGGCAGGGCATTTGTGGAGCTTCGCCGCGAATACCGGATCCAGGGCTCTTCGAGCCGGAAGTCGCAGAAAATCCTGCTTTCCTATCGCAAGAACGGTGACGCCTGGGAGCTGGTGGAGGTCCGGGCGAACTAGGCGGTTGGGTCGGTGAGGGCGGTCGAGGCGGTTAGGGGAGAGGGGTCGACCGCCCAACCGCCTTAACCGCCTCATCCGCCCCCACCGTCGACTTGCAGTAACTCCAAGTCCCTGCTAGAATTGAAAGCTCTGCAATTTTCCGGTTTTTAGGAGAGATCCGTGAAGGTTCGGTCCAGCGTCAAGCCAATCTGTGAGCACTGCAAGGTGGTCCGCCGTGCGGGGGTCATCCGGATCATCTGCAAGCGCAACCCGAAGCACAAGCAGCGGCAAGGCTAATCATGGCACGTATCGCAGGCGTCGATCTTCCGCGCGAGAAGCGGGTCGAGGTCGCGCTCACTTACATCCACGGCATCGGGCGTCCCACCAGCAACCGTCTCCTCACCGAGTCGGGTGTCAGTGCGGATACCCGGGTTCGGGACCTCTCCGACGCGGAAGTTGCGCGGCTCCGCCAGCTGATCGAGCGTTCGGTCAGGGTGGAGGGCGCGCTTCGCACCGAAGTCGCCATGAACATCAAGCGGCTGATGGACATCGGCAGCTACCGGGGCGGTCGTCACCGTCGCGGCCTGCCTCTCCGCGGCCAGCGCACGCATACCAACGCGCGCACCAAGAAGGGTCCCCGCCGCGCGATTGCCGGCAAGAAGAAGGTCACGAAGAAGTAACCGATGACGACACCGACACCTCCAGCTGCACCGACTCCGGCCACGCCGGCCGCCCCCAAGGCGGCCGCCAAGAAATCCAAGAAGATCGTCGAATCCGAGGCCATTGCCCACATCTCGGCGACCTTCAACAACGTCCTCGTGACCATCACCGACACGAAGGGCAACACCATCGTGTGGGGCACCGCGGGCAAGGCCGGCTTCAAGGGGTCCAAGAAGTCGACGCCCTTCGCCGCTACCGTCGCCGCCGAGAATTGCGGCCGCGAGGCCTACAACCTTGGCGTGCGCCGGGTGCACGTACTGGTGCAGGGTCCGGGCAGCGGCCGCGAGTCCGCCGTCCAGGCGCTGGCCTCGGCCGGGCTCAAGGTTGTGTCCATCAAGGACGTGACGCCGATCCCCCACAATGGGTGCCGCCCCCCCAAGAAGCGGCGGGTCTGATCCATGTCACGTTACGCCGGGCCTGCCTGCAAGCTGTGCCGCCGCGAAGGCACCAAGCTGTTCCTGAAGGGGTCGCGCTGCCTTACCGAGAAGTGCGCCGTCGATCGTCGCGCCTATCCGCCGGGCCAGCATGGACCGAGCGGCGGCGGTAATCGTGGCCGGAAGCAGTCGGAGTATTCCAAGCAGCTGCGTGAGAAGCAGAAGGTCAAGCGGATTTATGGCATTTCGGAGCGCCAGTTCCGCAACACCTTCGAGGAAGCCGCACGCCGTCCCGGCGTCACCGGCACCAACCTGCTCCAGGAGCTCGAGGCGCGCCTCGACAACCTGGTCTACCGGATGGGCTTTGCCGTGAGCCGCCGCCAGGCGCGGCAGCTGGTGCGGCACGGCCATATCGAGGTAAACGGTCGCCGCGTGAACGTCCCTTCGTTCCGCGCGCAGCCGGGCCAGGAAATTCGCGTGGCCACCTCGAGCCGCGAGCTGGTGCCGATCAGGGTCGCCAGGGAGTTCGCGCTCCGCGGCGCGCCGATGTCCTGGCTCGACGTGAATCTCGAGAAGGGCGCGGGCAAGTTCACCGAATCGCCTGGCCGCGAGCAGATCCCGCTCAACGCGCAGGAACAGCTGATCGTCGAGTTGTACTCGAAGTAAGCGACGGACGACACGATGACGATTGATTTGACTGGAATGGTTCGCCCGCACCTGGTCGAAATGACCAAGCGGGAAGAGAACCCGAATCTTGCCGAGTTCCGCCTCCAGCCCCTGGAGCGCGGGTTCGGCCACACCCTCGGCAACGCGCTGCGCCGGATGCTGCTGTCTTCGCTCCGGGGCACCGCGGTCTGGGCCTTCCGGCTCGACGGCGTGGTGCACGAGCACCAGACCGTGACCGGTGTCCTCGAAGACGTGCACCAGATCGTGCAGCGCCTGAAGGCGCTCACGCTGGTGCTCGATGAGCACGCCGACGAGGCGGTGCTCAAGATCCGGAAGTCGGGTGCCGGCCCCGTCATGGCGCGCGACATCCAGGGCCATGCGTCGGTCCGCGTGGTGAACCCGGATCACCTGCTCTTCACGCTGCAGGACGATCGCGAGGTCGCGATGGACCTCTACGTGAACAAGGGTCGCGGCTACGTCGAGTCCGAGATGCATCCGATGGACCGGTCGCTCCCGGTCGACGTGGTCCGCATCGACGCGATCTACAATCCGGTCCGTCGGGCGAACTTCACGGTCACCGAGACCCGCGTCGGCCAGCGCACCGACTACGATCGCCTCGCGGTCATGGTCGAGACCAACGGCACGATCACTCCGGAAGACGCGATCGCCTACGCGGCCGCGCTCTGCCAGGAGCACTTCCGGTACTTCGTCGAGTTCGGCAAGGTCCCGTCGGCGCGTCCCGCGCCCACCGAGGCCGGGGTCGTGTCGGGCTCGCTCCGGGTGCAGCTGGGCCGCCTCATCGACGACTTCGGTCTCTCGGTGCGGTCGCTCAACAGCCTCAAGAATTCCAACATCCGTACCCTGCGCGATCTCGTCGAGTTCTCCGAGGACGATCTGCTCAAGGTGAAGAACGTGGGCGAGAAGGCCCTCGCCGAAATCGCCGATCTGCTGCAGCGTGAGGGGCTCAACTTCGGGATGGTCTTCGAAGAGACGCCCACCGAGCTCCGGATCGTGCACCCCGGCACGCCGCCAATGGCGCCGTCGGGCGGCAGCACGGAGAGCTAAGAACGATGCGGCATCGCGCAAAGGGCCGGCAGCTCAGCCGGACCCATTCACACCGCAAGGCCCTGCTGAACAACATGGCGACCAGCCTGTTCCAGCACGGGGCCATCAACACCACGACCGCCAAGGCCAAGGAGCTGCGGCCGTTCGCGGAGCGCCTGATCACGCTGGCGCGCCGGGGCGACCTGCATGCCCGCCGCCTCGCGGCCAGGAAGATCAAGGATCGCGAAGTGCTCGGCCGGCTCTTCAGCGAGATCGGTCCGCGCTTCGCCAGCCGTCCGGGTGGCTACATCCGGATCCTCAAGCTGGGGCACCGCGTCGGCGACGCCGCGGAGACCGCCCGGATCGAGCTGCTCGCCGAGTGACGACGCTCCGAGCATTCTGCGGAAACACGAAGGGGACCCCTGAGGGTCCCCTTTTTTTGAGCCTGATCGATTGGTCCTTCGGTCCTTCGGTCCTTCAGCCGACTGAACTACGCGACCTTGGTGACCTTATTGGAGCGGATGCAG
>DATEOL010000470.1:0-11100 GCA_035274025.1 Gemmatimonadales bacterium
CGTGGGCGCTGGCCGTGCGCACGTAGAGGCCGGTGGCTGCCGAGCGGACGCCCGGCAGGTGCTCGGTAAGGACGACGAGCCCGTTCGGCACCGTGGTGCGGAAGAGCCCCTCGTCCAGGCGGACCGTTTCCACGAGGCGCTACTCCTTGGGCAGCAGCGCCTTCCGGGAGAGCTTCATGCGGCCGCGGTCGTCCACTTCGAGCAGCTTGACCTGCACGATGTCGCCCTTCTTGACCACGTCCTCGGTCTTCTCGGTGCGGCCGTGCTGGAGCTCGCTGATGTGGAGCAGCCCTTCGACCCCGGGCAGGATCTCGACGAACGCGCCGAACGGCAGGACGCTCTTGACCTGGCCCTCGTAGACCTTGCCCACTTCGGGCTCGGCCACGATGGCAGTGATCATGTCGCGCGCCTTCTGGCCCGCCTCGCCGCCCACCGCCGCGATGGTGACGACGCCGCTGTCCTCCACGGTGATCTTGGCGCCGGTGGCGTCCTGGATCCCGCGGATGGTCTTGCCCTTGGGACCGATGATGTCGCCGATCTTCTCGGGCTTGATCTGGATCGTGATGATGCGCGGCGCGTACTGTGACAGCTCGGGACGCGGGGCATCGAGGACCTTGGCCATTTCGCTCAGGACATGGAGTCGCGCCTTGCGGGCGTTCTCCAGCGCCTTCGCCATGATGGCCAGCTCGATGCCGGTGATCTTGAGGTCCATCTGGATCGAGGTGATCCCCTGCGACGTGCCAGCGACCTTGAAGTCCATGTCGCCGAGATGATCCTCGCTGCCCAGGATGTCGGTCAGGATCGCGACGTCCTTGCCTTCCTTGATCAGCCCCATCGCGACGCCGGCGCAGGGCGCCTTCATCGGAACGCCCGCGTCCATCAGCGCCAGCGATCCGCCACAGACGGTGGCCATCGACGACGAGCCGTTCGACTCCAGGATCTCGGAGACGACGCGGAGCGTGTAGGGGAAGCTGTCGAACGCCGGGAGGAGCGGCTGGAGTGCGCGCTCGGCCAGCGCGCCGTGCCCAACCTCGCGGCGGCTGGTGCCGCGGAGGGGACGCACCTCGCCGGTGGAATAGGGCGGGAAGTTGTAGTGCAGCATGAACGACTTCGTGCTCTCGCCCGGGGCGTCGATGCTGTCGATCCGCTGTTCATCGTCCGACGTCCCGAGCGTGACCGCGACCAGCGCCTGGGTCTCGCCCCGGGTGAAGAGCGCGGAGCCGTGGGTGCGGGGAAGCACACTGGCCTCGATGCTGATCGGGCGCACGGTATCGAGGTCGCGTCCGTCGACCCGCTCGCTCTTGGAGAGGACCTGCTTCCGCATCACGCGGTACTCGATGTCGTCGAGCTCCGCGGCGATGTCCTTGGCGCGATCGGGGTGGGTCGCGAGGAACGCGGTCTGCGCGTCGGACTTGACCAGCCTGAGCGCTGCCGCGCGGCCGGCCTTGTCCTTGGCGTTGATCGCACTGGCCATCTTCGCCTCGGCCATGTCGACCACGAGCTTCGCGAGGTCGTCGTCCTTGGCCGGACGGGTCCATTCCATCTTGGGCTTGCCGCCGGCCTTCACCAGCTTGGCGACCAGCCCGCTCAGCTCCTTGATGCCCTTCAGCGCCACCTTGAGCGCATCGAGCATCTCGGCCTCGGAGACTTCGAGCGCCCCGCCTTCGACCATCACGATCGAGTCGGCGGTACCGCTCACCACGACGTCGAGCGTGGAGACCTCGAGCTGCTGGAAGGTCGGGTTGAGGATCCAGTGATCGTCCACCCGGCCGACCCGCACGCCCGCGATCGGGCCGTCCCACGGCACCGGCGACATGGCGAGCGCCGCGGAGGCGGCGACGAGGCCGAGGATGTCGGCGTCGTTCTCCTGGTCCGCGGAGATCACCGTGACGAACACCTGGACCTCGTTCCGGAAGCCTTCCGGAAAGAGCGGCCGGATCGATCGGTCGATGAGGCGGCCGGACAGGATCTCCTTGTCCGAGGGCCGTCCCTCGCGCTTGATGAATCCGCCGGGAATCTTGCCCGCCGCGTAGGTCTTTTCCTTGTACTCGACCGTGAGCGGGAAGAAGGGCAGCAGGGACATGTTGGGCGACACGGTCACGGTCGCGAGGACCACGGTGTCGCCGAAGCGAAGGAGGGTTGAGCCGGCAGCCTGGCGGGCGAGTCGCCCGGTTTCGAGGATCAGGGAACGGCCGGCGAATTCAGTTTCGATGCGATGCACGTCGGTAACCACCTATGGATAAAGCGCGCCAATGCGACCGGGGGCGTCCACGCGAGTGCCGCGTGACGCCCCCGGAGCTGCGGAGGGGACTTAGTGTCGAAGTCCGAGTGCCGCGATGAGTGAACGGTACGTCTGCAGATCGTTGTTCCGGAGATACGTCAGCAGCCGCTTGCGGGCGCCAACCATCTTCAGGAGACCGCGACGTCCGTGATGGTCCTTGGGGTGGGCCCGGAAGTGATCGGTGAGCGATTCAATCCGCTCGGTGAGAAGCGCCACCTGCACCTTGGTCGAGCCGGTATCGGTTTCGGACTTCCGGTACTTGGAAATGACGCTCTGCTTGTCGTAGCTCATCGTCTTTGCCTTCTCAAGTTCGCAATTTGTTGTAGCACAGCAATATAAGCTGGAGGACGGAAAGACGGGAGGTCGGGAGGCACGCACTTCCCGTCCTCCCGACGTCCCGCCCTAGAGGAGCCCGAAGATCCGCCGAATGTCGTTCGAGAAGGCCAGCGCCATCAGCAGGAGAATCAGGACCAGGCCCACGGCGGTCAGCCGCTGCCGAAGCTTGAGGGGCAGCGGCCGCCGAAGGACCGCCTCGCCGAGCAGGAAGAGGAACTGGCCCCCGTCCAGCACGGGAATGGGCAGGAGGTTCACCACGGCCAGGTTCACCGAGATCAGGGCCATGAACCCCAGGAACGAGTCGATCCCTGCCCTCGCGGACTCCCCAGCCGCCTGGCCGATCGCGATCGGTCCACCCACCTCGTTGGTGGAGACCCGCCCGGAAAGCATCCCCCGCACCGTCCGGAAGATGAACGTGCTGGTCTCGAAGGTCGCGGCGCCCCCGGCCGCGAGCGCGGCGCCGATGCCCAGGGGCTCATGCCGAACCGGGAGCGGCGAGGGGTACACCCCGATTCGCCCGATGGTCCGGCTCCGGATCTTGTCTTCGTAGGGCGTAATCGTGAGCTGATGGCGGCCATCCGCCCGGCCGATCTCGAAGCGCGTCGCCACGCCGGCGCGATTCTCCAGTAAACCGACCATGTCGTACCATTGACTGACCGGCTGGTCTTCGACCGTGATGATGGTGTCGCCCTTCTGCAGTCCCGCCTGGTCCGCTGGACGCCCCTTCACGACGTCACCAGCGATCGGTGGCAGCAGCGGCAGCAGCGCGCCCGACGCGGTGATGCGCTGGGTCAGGTCGTCGCGATGCAGTGGCAGGACGATCGCCGGCTTGCCGTCGAGCGCAACCACGATCGAGTCCGCCGCGCCCGACTGGATCCCGCGCATCATCGCGTCCCACGAATCGACCGGCTTGCCATCGATCGCGGTGATGCGGTCACCGGCCTGGAGCGTGCCGAGCGCCTTCGCTTCGGGCGCGAGCGCGGAATCGATGACGCGACCGACAGTGGTGGTGAGCGTGACGGCCCGCCCGTTCTTGAGGAACACACCCGAGAGGATGAGCCACGCGAAGAGCACGTTCATCACCACACCGGCGAGGATCACGACCATCCGCTTCCAGACCGGCTTCGACTCGAAGGTCTCTTCGCGCGGCACTTCCATGCCTTCAGGCCGCCCGCCCTCGAGCATGTCCCCCGCCATCTCCTCGGCGCTCGCCATCTTCACGTAGCCGCCCAGCGGCAGCCATGACACGGTGTACTCGGTTCCGCCGCGATGGAATGTCAGCGCCTTGATGGGCGCACCCATGCCCAGCGAGAAACGGAAGACCCGGATACCGGCCCACTTCGCGGCGAGGAAGTGCCCCAGCTCGTGCACGAAGACGAGCACGCCGAGGACGACGACGAGCGACAGGACCGTGATGACCAGGTTACTCACCGAGCAGCTCCCTTACCCGGGTACGCGCCCAGGCATCCGCGACTCGAACCGCTTCCACGGTCTCCACTGCTCCGACTTCGTGCTCACCCGACACCCGCTCGATCAGCTCCGCGATTCGCCCGAACGGCGCCGCGCCGTCGAGGAACGCCGCCACCGCGGCCTCGTTGGCCGCGTTGAAGACCGTCGGCGCGCTGCCTCCCTTGCGTCCCATGTCCACCCCTACGGCAAACCCGCGAAAAATGTCGCGGCGCACCGGCTCGAAGGTGAGCGGACCCGCGGCGACCGGATCGAACCGCCGCGTCCCGGGGTCACCCACCCGTTCCGGCCAGGTCAACGCGTACAGGATTGGAAGCTCCATGGACGGAACGCCGAGCTGGGCCAGGACGCTGCCGTCCTCGAACTCCACGAAAGCATGGACGACGCTCTGGGGGTGCACGACCACATCGAGACGGTCGTAGGGCAACCCGAAGAGAAAGTGGGCCTCGATGATCTCGAGCGCCTTGTTGACCAGGGTGGCACTGTCGACCGAAATCTTCGATCCCATCCGCCAGGTCGGATGCTTGAGCGCCTCGTCCACCGTCGCCCTGGCGATCCGGTCCGCTTCCCAGGTGCGGAACGGTCCCCCCGAGGCGGTCAGCACGAGCCGCCTCGGCTCGGAGCGCGAGCCCGCCAGGCACTGCAGGACCGCGCTGTGCTCGGAGTCGACGGGGACGATTTCGCCCCCGCCGGCTCGCGCCGCCTCGAGCACCAGCGGCCCCGCGGTGACCAGCGACTCCTTGTTGGCGAGCGCGACGCGCTTCCCGGCACGCAGCGCGGCGAGCGTCGCATCGAGGCCCGCGAAGCCGACGACCGCGTTGAGCACGATATCGACATCGGAACGGGTGGCGGCCTCCACCAGGCAGGACGCGACGCCATTCACCAGGCCGGAATATTCCGGACGGAACTCCGCGACCTGCTCCCGCAACCGGTCGGCGTTCGAGCGCGCGGTGAGCGCCACCACGCGGAATCGTTCGGGATGCCTCCGGAGTACCGAAAGGGCGGACTCGCCGATCGAGCCCGTCGAGCCGAGGACCGCAACACCCTTCATCAGATGGTGCCGAAGGCGCGGTACAGCAGTGCGGCGAGGGGGATCGCGAAGTAGAGCGAGTCGAGCCGGTCCAGCACGCCACCGTGCCCCGGAATCAGCCGGCTCGAGTCCTTGAGGCCCGCCTCGCGCTTGAAGAGCGATTCGGCGAGGTCACCCACCTGCCCCATCACGCCGATCACGGCACCCATCGCGAGCGCCTCCCAGGGAGATACATCGACGTGGAGCGGCTTGAAGACGAGCACCGTGTAGATGGGCGCCAGGAGCAGCGCGGCCAGAAATCCCGCGATCGTTCCGGACCACGTTTTTCCCGGGCTGACCGACGGCGCGAGCCTGGCGCCCCCGATGCGCCTGCCAATCGCCATCGCGACGGAATCGCAGATCCAGACGGTCGCCATCGGGAAGAGAACCAGCGCGACCCCGGCGACCGACCGGGTCCCATAGGTCCCGTGACGCATCGGGATCAGGAACGCGGGGAGTCCGCCGGTGTAGAGCGGCGCAAACAGGGTGACGGCGGCGGCGCCGAGCGGCTTCTGTTGCGAGGAGCGGCGCCAGAGGGTCACGACGAGCACGAGGATCAGCCAGAGCATGGCCCCCCAGGTCCACCAGCCCTCGAGTCGCGAGGCCATCGCCGGCGCGGAGACCGCCGCCCAGGCGAGAGCCGGCAGCAGAGCCGCGGCGCTGATGGCGAGGGTGAAGAACGGCCGCACGCCCTGGTGGCGCGCAAACTCGAGCAGCTCACGGGTGCCCAGGGCGGCCGCGACACAGACGAGCAGGACGAGCGCGACACCTCCCTGCCAGAGCAGGAGCAGGACCAGCGGGATGGCAACCAGCGCGAACAAGACGCGCTGGGTCATGTTGCTCGCCATCGGTCAGACCCTCACTCGGCCGAAGCGACGCTCCCGGCGCTGATAGTCGCGAATGGCCTCGTACAGGTGGGCGCGGGTGAAATCAGGCCAGAGAACCGGAGTCACATGGAACTCCGCGTAGGCCAGTTGCCAGAGCAGAAAGTTGGAGAGCCGGAGCTCACCGGAAGTGCGGATCAGGAGATCGGGATCGGGCCAGCGTGCCGTGTACAGCTTCTCGCCCAGCGCCTTCTCGTCGATCGATTCCGGGGTGCGCTTTCCTTCCGCGACTTCCTTCGCCAGGATCGAGGCGGCGCGGGCGATTTCCGCGCGGCTGCCGTAGGAGATGCAGAGGTTGAGCGCGAGGCGTCGGCCGTTCCGGGTTTCCGCCATGAGACCATCGACCGCGCGTCGTGCGGCGCCGCTCAAGCGGTCGAGGTCGCCGAGGATGGTGACCGACACGCCCTGGGACGCGAGCTCCCGCGATTCGCGGGCGATGTACTCCTCCAGGAGGAGCATGAGGGCGCGGATCTCGGCCTGGGGCCGCTGCCAGTTCTCCTGGCTGAAGGCGAAGAGCGTGAGCGCGCCGACGCCGGCCTCGAGCCCGCCTTCCACGATCTCGCGGACCGCAGCCATGCCCGCCTTGTGTCCCGCGGGTCGCGGCAGCGCGCGGGCCTGCGCCCAGCGCCCATTGCCGTCCATGATGACCGCGACGTGAGCGGGGATCCGCCCGTCGCGCCGGATCTCCGCGAGCAACTCCTCGGCGGGCTCCGTCACACTTCCATGATCTCGGCTTCTTTGGCCTTGATGATGACGTCGATCTGATGGATATGATCGTCGGTGATCTTCTGCACTTCCTTCTCGGCGTGGCGCTTGTCGTCCTCGCTCACATGCTCGAGCTTCTTGAGCCGGTGCATCGCCTCGGTGCGCTGGTGCCGCACCGCGACCCGTCCTTCCTCACCGAGCTTGTGCACCAGCCGGACCAGCTCCTTGCGGCGCTCCTCGGTGAGCGCCGGAAGCGGCACCCGGATGACGCCTCCCGCGGTAGCGGGATTGAGGCCGAGGTCGGCGTCGCGAATGGCCTTCTCGATGGCCTGGGTCAGGCCCTTGTCGAAGGGTTGCACCGTGAGCATCCGCGGCTCGGGCGCCGCCACCATGGCGACCTGGTTGAGCGGCATCGGTGAGCCGTAGGCCTCGACCCGCACGAGGTCGAGCAGCGCGGTCGAGGCCTTGCCGCTCCGGATGCCGGCCAGCTCGCGCTTGGTGCTATCCACGGCCTTCTGCATGCCGTCGCGCGCCTGCTTCGATACGGTCTGGGTGGTTTCGGTCATCGCACGATGGTCCCGACCCGCTCGCCGTCCAGTACGCGCAGGACCGCGCCGGGCTGCTGGATGTTGAAGACCACAATCGGAAGCCCGTTGGCCTTGCACAGTCCGAACGCGTTGGCGTCCATGACCGCGTACTGCTTGACGAGGGCTTCCTGGAACGAGAGCTCGGGAATGAAGGTCGCCGTCGGATCCTTCCTGGGATCGCCGGTGTAGATGCCGTCGACGTTGGTTGCCTTGAGGATCACTTCGGCTTCGATCTCGAGGGCCCGGAGCACGGCGGCCGTATCGGTGGAAAAGTAGGGATTGCCCGTGCCGGCCGCGAAGATGACCAGGCGGCCCTTCTCGAGGTGCCGGGTCGCGCGGCGGCGAATGTACGGCTCCGCCACCGATTCCATGCGGATCGCGGTCATGACCCGGGTCGCGAGACCAAGACGCTCCAGGACATCCTGGAGCGCCAAGGCATTGATCACCGTCGCGAGCATGCCCATGAAGTCCGCACTTACCCGGTCGAGGCCCTCGGTGCTCGCCTTGGTGCCCCGCACGATGTTTCCTCCACCCACCACCAGGCCCAGCTGCACTCCCCGCGCATGGGCCTCTCGAATCTCGTTCGCGAGGCGCTCGATCACGCTGTAGTCGAGTCCAACGCCGCGCTCACCCGCGAGCGCCTCACCGGAAAGCTTGAGCAGGGCCCGGCGATAGGCCGGCGCCATCAGCCCTCGCCCACCTTGATGCGGGTGAAGCGAGTGACGGAGATGGCGGTGCCGACCTGCCTGGACGCCTCGGCCACCAGGTCGCCGACGGGCTTCTTGTCGTCCTTGACCCAGGGCTGGTTGAGCAGCGTCCGCTCGGCCAGGAACTTCCTGATCTTGCCCTCGACGATCTTGGCGCGAATCGCCTCCGGCTTCCCTTCCTGCGCGACCTGCTCGTCGGCAATGCGACGCTCCCGATCGACGACGTCGGCCGGGATGTCTTCCGGGCGCACGGCGATCGGATCGGCGGAGGCGATGTGCAGGGCGATCTCGCGGGCGAGCTCCTGCGCGCCGGAGCCGCGGGCCACGCCTTCGCTGCCGCACTCGAGCTCGACCAGGACGCCGACCTGCCGGTTGTGGTGCAGGTACAGGCCGACCAGGCCGGTGTGACCCGGCGCGTACTTCACCACGTTCCGGAGCGTGATGTTCTCGCCGGTCTTGGCGGTGAGCTCCTTCACCTGGTCCAGCACGGTCTCGCCGTGGGGTCCCTTCGACGGCTGCTGGAGGAACTCCTCGAGCGACATCGGATGGGTCGCGAGGGCCTGGGACAGCAGGGTGTCGACCGCGCGCTGGAAGTCTTCGGTCTTGGCGACGAAGTCGGTCTCGCAGGTGAGCTCGATCATGGCGCCCGCCGAGCCGTCGGCAGCGAGCCCGACCCCGATCAACCCCTGGGAGGTCGCCCGGCCGGCGCGCTTCTCCGCCTTCGCGATGCCGCGGGCGCGCAGGATCTCGGCGGCGCGGCTCAGGTCGCCGCCCGCTTCCTCGAGCGCCTTCTTGCAATCCATCATGCCCGCGCCGGTCCGGGCGCGAAGCTCCGCCACATCGCGTGCTGAAATCGTCATCGGTGCCATTCCGTGGTTCCCCTAAGAAAACCGCCGCTCACGGCTTTGTGCCAGAGCGGCGGAAGGTTGTAGCGGTCGAGGCGTTCGTTCCGCCGATCCGCCAATCCGCCGAATTACGCCCCCGCTTCTCCAGCCGTACCCGCCGCCTCGCCAACGTCCGCCTTGAGCCGGGCGGCGATCGCTTCGGGCTTGGGCCGCCGCTTCCGGGCCGGCCGGCGCTTGCGCCGCTCGGCGTCCACGTCGCCCTCGGTCCCCGAGTCGGTGCTGTAGGTCTCGGCGTCGGTGTCTTCCACCGCTTCGCGGGTCGGCGCCTGCATCCGCGCCTCGTGGATCACGTCCGACAGCGCGCCGGTGATCAACGCCACCGACCGGATCGCGTCGTCATTGCCGGGAATCGGCACCGTGATGACGTCGGGATCGGCGTTGGTATCCACGATGGCGACCACCGGGATGCCGAGCTTGTTCGCCTCGGCGATCGCGATCTTTTCCTTGCGCGCGTCGACCACGAAGAGCGCGCCCGGAAGCCGGCCCATGTTCTTGAGGCCCTCGAGGTTCCGCGACAGCTTGACGCGCTCGCGCTCGAAGAGGAGCCGTTCCTTCTTGGTGTAGTTGCCGAACTCGCCGCTCTCCCCGCCCTGCTCGAGGTCGCGGAGGCGACGGATCTGCTTCTTGATGGTCTGGAAGTTCGTGAGCGTGCCGCCCAACCAGCGCTCCGTGATGTAGAACGCACCGCAGCGATCGGCCTCGGCGCGCACCAGCATCTTGAGCTGCTTCTTGGTGCAGACGTAGAGCACGTTGTCGCCCCGCATCACGACGGTGCGGAGGAGCTCCTCGGCCTTCTGGATCTGCCGCAGGGTCTTCTGCAGGTCGATGATGTAGATGCCCGAGCGCTCGGCGAAGATGAACCGGCGCATCTTCGGGTTCCAGCGACGGGTCTGATGCCCGAAATGAACGCCTGCCTCGAGGAGGTCCTTGACCTGCGGGGTAATGCTCGTAGTCGTCACTGAGATGTCAGTCCTTCAATTTGGGGTTGTGTCTTCCGCCACCTTCATCTCGCCCGCTGACCCCGAAGGGCACCCGGCGGTCGATCCAGTGGCGTGCGAGTTGTCTACGGTCTACGGTCTACGGTCGACCGTAGACGGTAGACCGTCGACTAACGCTTCGAGAACTGGAACCGCTTCCGGGCGCCAGGGCGGCCCGGCTTCTTCCGTTCGACCGCGCGCGGGTCGCGGGTCAGGTATCCACCGGCGCGCAGCTTGGTCCGGTGCATCGCGTCGGCCGAGACCAGCGCGCGGGCGATCGCCATGCGCATCGCACCGGCCTGGCCGGTCTGTCCACCGCCGGCGACCCGGGCGCGCACGTCGAAGGCGCCGAGAGTGTCGGTGGCGGTGAAGGGCTGCTGGATGTGCTGAACCAGGGAACCGCGAGGGAAGTAGTCACCCAGGGTGCGGCCGTTGATGTCCCACTTGCCGGTGCCCGGCGTCAGGTAGACGCGAGCGACGCTGGTCTTGCGGCGGCCGACGGCCTGCCAACGAAATTCGGGAGTAGGAGCCGTCATGCGGTCGCCTTGTAATCGATTGCGTAGGGCTTCGGCTGCTGCGCCTCGTGCGGATGCGCCGGGCCCGCGTACACCTTGAGCTTGTTGCGCAGCTTCTGCCGCGCGAGCGAATTTTTGGGAAGCATTCCCTGCACGGCCTTCTCGATGACGCGCTCGGGATGCGAAGCGATGACGTCGCGCGCGCTGGTGAAGCGCTCGTGACCCATGTAGCCGCTGTGGGTGAAGTACATCTTGTTGGTGAGCTTCCGGCCGGTGAGCTTCACCTGCTCGGCGTTCACCACGACGACGAAATCGCCGCCGTCCATGTGGGGCGTGAACGTCGGCTTGTGCTTGCCCCGGATGAGCTGCGCCACGGCCGAGGCCAGGCGGCCCAGAGGCACGCCCGCCGCATCCACGACGTGCCAGTCGTGGTGGAGGTCTTCGGGCGTGGCTGTGAATGTCTTCATTTGCGCTGGTCGCTTCCCGCTTTTTTTCTAGATTTGCTGCTCCGGCCGGTTTCGGACGGAGCACGAAAAGCTAATTGGCACCAATGGCTTACGCAAGCGGGCTCGGTCGACGGTCTACGGTCGACGGTCGACGGTCTGGTCTACCGGAATGGGACAAACGAAAGTGCCCGAACAGGTATCGAACCCATAGACCATAGACC
>DATEOL010000471.1:0-11194 GCA_035274025.1 Gemmatimonadales bacterium
ATGTTCCCCGCGTGCTTGGAGCTGGTGCGCATCCGCAGCGCGCCGTTCTCGTAGGTCACCACGGCCTTGCCGTAGAGTGAATCAGCGTACGTTCCCGCGTACTGGTCCAGCGAAAGCGACGGCTTGGTGTCCTTGATCCGACGCGCTTCGGCCCGCGCCTGCGCGCTGTCGCCCCGGGCCTGCATCTTCCCGTAGATGTCGCGCAGGTCCTTGCTCCAGTCGCGGTTCCCGGTGCCGAGCCAGGTGTCGATTGCCTTGAAGAGCAGGGCGTGCCGCACCTCGACGTGGTCCAGGTTGCCGAGCACGTAGACACCGAAGCGTTCTTCGGGAATGATGCCGATGATCGCGATCATGCCGTCGATGCTGCCGGTGTGGTAGTTGAGCCGCCGCCCGGCGTAGTCCTGCTGGAACCAGCCCAGCGCATAGGTATTGAACTTCGGCTGGGTGAGCTGCGCCGAGGGATAGAATCCATTCGCCATCACGAAGACCGGCGTGAGCAGCTCGTTCCAGGTGGCAGGCTTGAGGAGCGGCTTTCCGTTCACCCGCCCCGAGTCGATCATGAAGCGCATCCACTTCGACATGTCGGCGACGCTCGACCAGACCGATCCCGCCGCGTTCACCTGGTCGACGCTCGCGTTCTCGATGACGCGAACGGTGCCCTTCACCTTGTCGTGCGGCGACGCGACGTTCGGCTGCCCGGCCGTCTGCGCCAGCGTCGTCAGGCTTCCCTTCATGTCGAGCGGGGCGAAGATCCGGGTGCGGATGAAGTCCTCCCACGGCATGCCGCTCGCCGCGGCGACGACGGCGCCGGCGGTCGCGTACATCACGTTCTGATAGATCCATCCGGAGCGGAACGAGTACGCCGGCTTTACGTACCGGACCAGGCGCAGCACGTCTTCAGGGGTGTTGTCGCTCTGGTACCAGAGGAAGTCCGCCCCACCCAGGCCCGCGCGGTGGGTGAGCAGGTCGCGCACCGTGATCTCGCGGGTGACGTAGGGGTCGTACATCTGGAACCAGGGCAGGTATTTGGTCACCGGATCGTCCCAGCGGACCTTGCCCTCGTCGACCAGCATGCCGAGCGCGGCCGTGGTCATCGCCTTGGTGGTGGACCCGATCGAGAACCGGGTGTTGGTGTCGACGGCGGCGGGCTTCCCGAGGGTCTGGACACCGTAGCCCTTCGCGAAGACGACCTTGCCATCCTTCACCACGGCCACGGCGAGGCCGACGGCGCCCCAGTCCTTGAAGGCCTGTGCGGTGTACGCGTCGAAGGCCGCCGCGGGATCCTGTTGAGAGGAGAGAAGCGTGAATGATGCAAGCAGTGTGAGGAGCATGATGAGTTTGAGAAGGAGAAGGTTGCCCTAAGGGCCTAAAGGCCTAAAGCTCTAACGTCTTGCCGGCCAGGATCGCTTCGTTGGTCCGGATTCCGATGACGGTCGACTTCGCTCCCTCCGCCATGGTGCAGGCCGGCTGACTGCCCGCTGATGCAGCGTCAAGCCAGTCGGCCAGCGCATAGTATAGCGGTGACTCGGCCAGCATCGCGCCCTGCTTGAGCCGTCCCTGGGCCGCGAGCCTGGTCGCGTCGGCGACCAGCACGATGCCTTCCTCATTGAAGAGCTGCTGCTTCGTGGCGTAGACCTCCCATCCCTGCTGGGGTGAGTCCACTTCCTTGAAGAGCCACGCCTGGGTCCAGGCGAGGCGCATGGCCGCGTTCACGTGGTGGAACACCTCGAACTGCCCGCCGTACGAGCTCGCGAGCGTGGCACTCCACTGCAGGGCGACCCCGTTGGCCCACACCAGCTCCGCGCTCACGGTGTCGAAGACCGTTCGGCCATCATGGTGCAGGCGGATCGCGCCCCGGCCGCTCACCCTTGCCGGGGAGCCGCCCATGAACCAGGAAGCCACGTCGAACTGCTGGGCGCCGAGTTCGCCCGCCAGTCCCAGAGATACGTCCGGGTCGAGCCTCCAGTTGACCGCCCGGTCGGTCCCGGCCTCGCTCGCCGGAAATCGCCAGCTGGTCTTCCGGTTGGACTGGGCGACCATCGACACCGGATCGCGCAGCGTATCGGAGCCGAGGAAGCTCGCGGCGCGGCGGTAGAGGGGATTGGCACGTCCCGGAAAACCCGCGGCCACCGCGACCCTCGCGCCTTCCGCCGCCGCCGCCATCGCGCGGGCGTCATCCACCGTGTGGGCGACGGGCGCCTCGCAGTACACGTGCTTCCCGGCCTGGATCGCGTCGAGCACGATCTGGCGATGAAGGTGCGTCGGGGTGGCGACGACGACGCCGTTGATCTCAGGCTTGCCGAGCAGGGCGCGATAGTCGGTGACCGCTTCGGCCCCCGGAGCGCGTTCCTGCGCGGTGCGGAGCCGCGCGGCGCTGGAATCGCACACCGCCCCGATCGTGATATCGGGGACTTTCTGCAGCTCGCCGATGATCGTGCGGCCCTGGCGTCCGACGCCGATGAGCCCCACGCGCTGGGGAGCGCGTGGTCCCACCGATGCTTCCAGGTCGGGGAGGATCGCGATGCCGGCGAGGGCGCCGGTGGTGGTTCGGAGAAATGCGCGGCGTCTCATCGTCACATCGTCTCATCTTCACATCGTCTCATCGTCACTTCGTCTCATGGTCTCATCGTCTCAACGCGGTACTCGTACTCAGCGAATCCATGAGACCCCGAGACGGTGAGACGATGCGACGACGACACGAGCAGCGCCGTCGAAAGCGCATCCGCCAGCCTCGCGCGTGGTCCCGTCACGACGGCGCGGCGGGGACCCGGTACCGGTACTCCGGTTCGCGGGTCGATCGTGGGGTGGGGGTTCTCCTTCCACACCGCGGAGAGCGACAACGCCCGATCCCTGAGCATCACTTCTCCCCCGCCCGCGAGCTCGACTCGCCATCCCTCCGCCGTGAAGGGCGTCCCGATCCCGATCGCGCTGCTGGTGCCACCGTGAAGGAAGGCGCGGTCGACGCCGTGATCGCGGAGCACGCGCGCCGCGAGGTCCAGTGCGTGTCCCTTCGCGATCCCGCCCAGGTCGAGCGGCACTTCGCGCATCAGCCGGACGGTGCAGGTCCCGGCATCGAGCACGATCGCGTCCATGCCGCGCTCGGGCACCGTCACATCGAACGCGCCTTCCGACGCCTCATGCACCGCCTGGGCCTCCTGGAACAGCTCGAAGGTATCCCGGTCGACCGGCACCGGTCCCCGCTCCACCGAGCGCATGATGTGGGAGAGCAGGCTGGAGCGCTGGAAGCGCGAGAAGCGGCGGTGGCAGTCCTCGATCTCGGCCAGCGCCGCTTCACCGATCGCGCGCGTCGTCGTGAAGTTCCCGGCCGGAAGGACCAGCTCGAACCGTGTTCCCATCGCCTCCGTGGCGAGGCAGAGCGGCTGGATCAGAGCCTGGTGACTTTCTGGGACTTCGGGTCGTAGCCGAATGCGCCCTTGTCCCACATCGAGCGGGTCGCGAGCTCCACGATCACCATCACCTTGGCGCCCAGCTCCACCGGGCTCGCGGGCGCCTCGCGGGAGTGGATGCACTCGAGCCACCGCTTCCGGTGCGCGTCCTGCTCGTCACCGATGTCCTCGCCCACGATCGTCTTCTCTCCCTCCATTTCGTCGGCGAAGAGCCGTTCCGGCCGCATGATCGCGTTGCGGCCCCCCACATAGAGGTTGCCCTTGTGGCCCCGGATCACGGTCTCGAGACCGACCTCATTCGCGGTCGAGCCGGCCACCACCATCGTGTGCTCGTTCTCGAACTCGATGGTCAGGTTGACCTGGTCGTGGTTCTCCATCGCCTTGTCGATGTAGTGACCACCCGAGGCGGTGACGCGCACCGGCCAGCCCAGGTCCATCGACCAGAGGAGTGGCGTGATGCGGTGGACCAGGAGATCGCCGATGATGCCGGTGGAGTACTTCCGGTAGCGACGCCAGCGGGCGTAGACCTGGGGATCCCAGGTGGCCTTGCCGAGGGGGCCGCACCAGGCGACCCAGTCGAGGTTGACGCCGGGCTGCCACTGCGGATCGATCTCGTAGTAGAGCCACTCGCCCTCCTTCGAGTTCCGGCAGTAGCTGGTCTGGCTCCACACCGGTTTGCCGATCACGCCCTGCTTGATCAGGTCGCGCGCCGCGGTGTAGCTCGGCGCCATGACGAACTGGGTCCCGACGTTGAGGATCCGCTCCGGATTGGCCTGGACCACCTTCATCAGGCGGAGCGCCTGAGCGAGCCGCAACGTCATCGGCTTTTCGAGGTACACGTCCTTGCCCGCGACGATCGCATCCTCGGCCATCTGCTGGTGCCAATGCTCCGGCGCCGCGATGACCACGGCGTGGATGTCGGGCTGGGCCAGCAGCTCCTTGTAGCTCTTGTAGGTGCCGACGGAGCTCGGACCCTGGATCGTCTCCGCCTTCTGCTTCGCCGCGGCGAGCCGCGACTCACAGATATCGGCGAGCGCCACGACCTGCACGTGGCACTTCCCCTCGTGGTTCATGTTGACGAAGGACTCCACGTGCCCGGTCCCCATGCCGCCGGTGCCGATGATGCCGATCCGGATTGCCTCATCGGGCCGGAGCGTCGGTCCACGCAGAGCGCGGGGCGCGGGACGGGGGTCGGCGAGGATTTCCTCCAGCGGGAACGTCGCGAGCGCTCCGGCGCCGGCCACCGCCGACAGGAAATCGCGACGTGAAGTGTCAGTCATGAAGGCTCACGCTTTCTGGAATTCCGCCCGCACCTTCTCCAGCAGACGGAGGGTCGCGCGCACCCCGTCGCGCTCGGGGAGCCGGTCGCCTTCGTACTCGATGCCGATCCAGCCGTGAAAGCCCGCATCGAGGACGATCTTGAGCAGCCGGCGATAGTCCTTGGTGGTCTCGTTGCCCTGGGCGTCGAAGTCGTTGGACTTGGCGCTCACCGCCTTGGCGAAGGGCATCATCTCCGCCACGCCCTTGTAGCGATCGTACTCGTAGAAGTTGCCGAAGTCGGGCAGCGTGCCGACCCGCGGATGGTTGACCAGCCGCATCACGCCGGCGAGCCAGTCCCCGTGCGACGAGAGCCCGCCGTGATTCTCCACGATGACATTGATGCCGAAGGGGTCGGCTTTTTCACAGAGCTGGCGCAAGCCGTCCGCCGCGAGCTTCTGCTGCTCCTCCGGCGTGCCGTTGCTGCCCGCATTGACCCGGATCGTGGCGCAGCCGAGCGTCTTCGCGGCCTCGACCCAGCGGACGTGATTCGCGACCGCTTCCGCCCGCTTCGCCGGGTCGGGATCGCCGAGGTCGCCTTCGCCGTCGATCATGATGAGGTGCTGGTAGACGCCTTCGCCCCTGGCCCGCGTATTGAGCTCGGCCAGGTATTTCGCGTCGCGCGACTTGTCCTTGAAGAACACGTTGACGTACTCGATCGCCTCGAGGCCGAACTCCTGCTTCGCGACTTTCGCGAAGTCGAGGTTGTCCATCTGCTTCCCCTGGAGCGCCTTGTGAAAGGACCACTCGGCGAGGGAAATGCGAAACAGGGGGGCAGGCGGGTTGACGGGCAGGCGGCCAGGAAATGCCATGCTCATGGCGGAGAAAGCCGCGGTGGACGCGAGGAAATCGCGCCGGGAGATGGAGCTCATCGTGGGATCATGGAGACGTAATTATCAAGATACTGTTGATGGCCGTGACCTGCCTCGGCGGCGGAGCGTCCCCGGCCCCGCCACCAGTCGCGGTCACGGCCGAGGATTGTATGTCCCCCGTCCCGACGTCCCGACGTCCCGCGTCTGCTACTCCGCGATCGTCGAGATCTGCCCCGTCCTCGCGTCGATCCGGGTAGATCTCCCGCTGGCCCACGGCTTGCGCCCGTCAGCGGCACGCGGTCTGCACCCGTGAGCCCGAATATGCGTCGCATGGTTGCGCTTCTGGCTCTCGCCGCCTGCGGAGGCACTGGTACCGAGCCTCCTGGCGGCGACATCGTCCCGGGACTCGGGCTGAATGCGTCACTGGTCCCGCGCCAGATCTTTCCCGCCAGCAACCCGTGGAATCAGGCGATCGACGGTGCACCGGTCGATCCGCGATCTTCTGACATCATCAACTTCATCGGGTTCGACAAGGGCCTGCACCCCGACTTCGGTGCCAGCTGGAACGGCGGTCCGTTCGGCATTCCCTACATCGTCGTGAGCGGCAACCAGGCCAAGGTCCCGGTCACCTTCGATTACGACGACGAGAGCGATCCGGGGCCGTACCCGATCCCGCCCAACCCGCCGATCGAAGGTGGCGCGAGCAGCTCGGGCGACCGCCACATCCTCATCGTGGATGCTGACCGCTGGATTCTCTATGAGCTGTACGCCGCCTACCCGAACGGAAACGGCTGGCGCGCGGGATCCGGCGCGATCTGGGACCTGAACCAGAATCACTATCGCCCAGCCGGCTGGACCTCGGCTGACGCGGCGGGATTGCCGATCCTACCGGGCCTGGTGCGCTGGGACGAAGTGGAGCTGGGCGAGATCACGCACGCCATCCGCTTCACGGTGCGCCGGACAAGGCATGCATACATCCACCCGGCGAGTCACTGGGCGAGCAGTGACACCGCCTCGAACCTTCCGCCCATGGGCATGCGCGTCAGGCTCAAGGCCTCGTTCGATATCAGTCCCTACCCGGCACGCGCGCAGGTCGTGCTGCGCGCGCTCAAGCGCTATGGGATGATCGTGGCGGACAACGGGAGCGACTGGTACCTCAGCGGCGTCGCCGACTCGCGCTGGAACGACGCCGACATGAACACCCTCAAGAGCGTAAAGGGCCGCGACTTCGAGGTGGTGCTCATGACCGGAGTCGTCACCCGGTAGCTCACCCGCAGTCACCAACGAGTGAGCCGGTGATGAGGGGGGACACCTCTCCGAAAAAGCTATCCGCAATAACTTGCTCGCTTGGCGGGCCCAGCCGACCAAGGCCACCGAGTTATTGCGGATCGCTTTTTCGGAGAGGTGTCCCCCCTCATCACCGGCTCACTCGTTGATTAGTGCCTGTCGAACCGGATGTTCCTACTCCGGCCAGGAGTCAGCAGCAGCCCATTCACGCGCCCCTTCGCATCGCGGGCGAACTTCACCTTCATGTTGTCGACCGTGTAGCTGTCCTTCCCCGCCGCCTTCATCGGCACCTCGCGTCCCTTGACCACGGTCGCGACGAGTCCGTCGCCCTTCTGCGCCACGGTCCAGGTGAGATCGAGCTCGGGGCTGGCGTATTTCCCGGCGTACGCCGCGAGTGCCGCCCCCGTGAGCGCGGGCTCGGATGGCTTCGTCTCCGCCTGCGGGCTCGAGGCCGCGACCGCGGCCGGCCCGAGCTTGTCGGCGAGATAGACCTCGGCGATCCGTTCCGCCAGGGCCTGAGGATTCACCTGCGCCAGGTTGCACATCACGAGCGCGGAAAAGTGCTGGTCGGGGAACCGCATGATCTCGGAGCGAAAGCCCGCGAGCGCGCCGCCATGATGGACCCGGCGAAGGCCGCGCCAGGTGTCGACCATGAGACCGAACGCATAGTTCATGGGTCCGACGGTGCCGTTGTTGAACTTGCCCGGTGTCTGCACCAGCCGGAGCAGCTCGTCACCGCCGAGCTGTCCAGTGTAAAAGCTCTCGTCCCAGCGGGCCAGGTCCTCGACGGTGGTGTACACGCTGCCACTGCCCACGGTCTCCACGTGCGCGGCCGCGAGAGAAACCTTCCCGTTCTGGACCGAATGCCCGGCCGCGCGTCCCGGTACCAGCAGCGTCCAGTCGTCGACGTACTGGCTTCGCTGCATGCCGAGAGGGCCGAAGATTCGCTCTGCCGCGAAGTCGCGGATCGACTTGCCCGAGGCGCGCTGCACGATCGTCGCGAGCATGTCGTACGCGGTGTTGTTGTAGAGCTGGTCGGTACCGGGTTCGAAGCTGAGGTCGCGCTGCTTCTTGAGGACCTCGAGCACGTCGTTCTGGGTGACCAGGTATCCCTCCGGCAGGCCCCGCAGCAGGAAGAGGTCCCACTTTTCGCGGAGGCCGCTCATGTGGTGCACCATCTGCCGGATGGTGATCCCCGCGCCCGACTCCGGGATCTCGGGGACGTATTTCCGCGCCGGATCGTCCAGCGAAATCTTCCCGTCACGCGCCAGCAACGCGATGCTCATCGCGGTGAACTGCTTCGATACCGAGCCACTGTAGAAGACCGTCTCGGTATTGATCGGCACCCCGCGCTCGAGGTCGGCCATGCCGTAGCCGCGACGATGCACGAACCTGCCGTTCTGCACCGCTCCCACGGCGCAACCGGGCGTGGTGGTGCGATCCATGGCCGCGAAAATCGAGTCGACCTTCGCGGAGCGTCCGTCCTGGGCGTGCAGGTGGGACGCAAGGCCAGCGACGAGTATGAGGGTGCTGAGTATGCGCATTGTCGGTGGTGTGCGGGGGATCCGGAAAAGTACCTGCTGCTGGCGGCCACCTGCCAGAGTGGGTGACTGCAACATCCAGTGGCCTGGGCCGTAGTTTCCTCACCGACTGACCGACTGACCGACTGACCGACTGATGATGCAGTATCGCGAATGGGCATCCCCACCGGGACTCGAAGGTCAGGTCGAGGCGATCTGGTCCCTCACGGGGCACGCCGGTGATGAGTCGCAGCGCATCCTTCCGGACGGCTGTGCCGAGCTGATCCTCAACTTCGCCGACCCCGTCGTTCAGGAGACGGGGGGCCCGATCGAGCAGCCATCCCTCATGTTCGTGGGACAGATCACCGGCCCCTTCGACATTCGTCCGACCGGAAGGGTGGACCTCATCGGTGTCCGCTTCCGGCCTGGCGGCGCGACGGCATTGGTGCCGATGCCTCAACATGAGCTGGTGGACCAGAGCGTGCCGCTACAGGACGTCGCGAAGAACGCCTCCGGCCGGTTTGCGCCGGTCTTCGATGCCAACGATTCAACGACGCGAGCGCGGCTGGTCTCGGAGGCGCTTCGGGACACGATCGAGGTGGAGCAAACGGCGGTCGGTGAATCGGCGGACGCCATCGTGCGCGCGTGGGGAATGATCCCGGTCGAGGTGCTCGCGACCGGCGCGGGCCTCGGGATGCGGCAGTTGGAGCGCCGCTTCCTCGAGGAAGTCGGCATGACTCCCAAGCGACTGGCCCGGATCAGCCGCTTCCAGCGCGTCTTTCACGCCATGGAGCAGCAGCCCGCCGGGTGGACCCAGGTTGCCCTGAACTGCGGGTACTACGATTCCTCGCACCTGGTGCGGGACTTCCACGAGTTCGCCGGCGATGCGCCGTCGCGCGCGCTCGCGGAGCTCGACGAGTTCACGATTGCATTCACGCGCGCGAACCGTCTGACCGTCTGACCGGCTGACCGTGTCGAATTCGTCCAAGCCAGGCTGGCCCCCACGTCGTAGTTTCCACCCATGAAACCCTCCCTTCTTGCAGGGCTTTTCCTGCTTACGGCTCACGGCTCCCGGCTCACGGCGCAGTCGTTGAGCGACTTTGCCTGGCTCACCGGTTCCCGGTCCATCAAAGAGTCCGTCCAGGTCGAGGAGCGCTGGATGGAACCGGCCTCGAACCTGATGCTCGGCGTCTCCCGCACGGTTCGGGGAGACAAGGTCGTGGAGTTCGAGTACCTGCGGATCGAATCCCGCGCCGACGGTCTCTACTACGTCGCCCAGCCCGGTGGGCGTCCCCCGACCAGCTTCAAGCTCACGAAGTGGGATGGCACCGAAGCCATCTTCGAGAATCCTCAGCACGACTTCCCCAAGCGGATCATCTACCGCAAGCAGCCGGAGAACGTCGTCGTGGTGCGCCTTGATGGTGGTGCCGGGAGCCAGGGCGAGGAGTTCACCTTCAAGCCGTGAGCCATCGGGGCCGGGCACTGCCCGGCCCGTGCTGGCCGCTGTAGGTTCTGCCATCCGCAATGCGAGTCTCGCGAGATGGCGAAAGCTCCCAAGCGTCTGGGTGTCGGCTTTGTCGGCAGCGGCTTCAATGCCCGCTTCCACATGCTCTCCTGGGCTGGCGTCCGTGACGCCGACATTCTCGGCGTGTGGAGTCCCAACAGGAAGAACGCCGAATCGGCTGCCGCGTACGCGCGGTCACTCGATGTCGGCGCCTGCAAGCCCTACCGGTCCATCGCCGAGATGGTCGCCGACAAGTCGATCGACGCGATCTGGGTCTCCGGTCCCAATCATGCCCGCCTGGAAAACTTCGCCGAGCTGACCGACACCATCATCCGCGGACGCGGCGACCTGCGCGGTGTCGCGTGCGAGAAGCCGCTGGCCCGGAACGTCGCGGAGGCCCTCGAGGTCGCCGCGATGGCCGAAAAGGCCGGCGTCAGGACGGGCTACCTCGAGAACCAGTGCTTCGCGCCCCAGGTCGAACGCGGCCGCGAGCTCCTCTGGGCTCGCGGCGCGTCACTCACCGGCCGTCCCTATCTCGCGCGCGCGGCGGAAGAGCACTCCGGTCCCCACATGCCCTGGTTCTGGCGCGGCGAGCTCCAGGGCGGCGGGGTGCTCAACGACATGATGTGCCATTCGGCGCTGGTGGTCCGGCAGCTCCTCACCAAGCCCGGCGAGCCACTCTCCACGGTGAGGCCGGTGCGGGTGACCGGTCATATCGCCAGCCTCAAGTGGACTCGTCCCGAGTACGTGAAAAAGCTCAAGGCGTCGATGGGCGCCGAGGTGAACTATGCGGTGGCGCCGTCGGAAGACTTCGCGAGCGTCATGATCGAGTTCGAGACCAATGACGGGTACCGTGCGATGGGTGAGGCCTCCACGTCATGGAGCTTCGTGGGCGCCGGTCTCCGGCTCTCCGCCGAGCTGCTCGGTCCCGAGTACTCGATGAAGTGGAACACGCTCGACAGCGGACTCCAGCTCTTCTTCAGCCGCGAAGTCGTTGGCTCCGCCGGCGAAGACCTGGTCGAGAAGCAGAACGCCGAGACCGGTGTCATGCCCGTCGTCGCCAACGAGGCGATGGCCTACGGATACGAAGCTGAGAATCGCCACTTCGTCCGTGCGTTCCTCGGGCGCGAGAAGCCCATGCTCACGTTCGAGGATGGGGTCGAGGTGGTGAAGGTGCTCATGACCGCCTACCAGAGCGCGGAGCAGGGGCGCACGCTCGACTTCCCGCCCGCGGGGATCGACGAATTTGTCCCTGACGTCGCGCAGGGGGGATTCCACCTGCCTCGGGCCCGACCCCGCAGGAGAGCGGAATGAGCGACCGTCGGGGGTACTTTGTCGTCCTGGCCC
>DATEOL010000472.1:0-4508 GCA_035274025.1 Gemmatimonadales bacterium
CTCGAGCAACTTCTGGAAGAACTGGTTCTCCTCCTTGAGCGACTCGACGGCGCGAGTGAGGTCATCGACCTCGGCTTCGAGCAGCTCGACCTTCCGGGCGAGGTCGGTCAGGTTCGCGGGAATGGCCTGCTCGGGACCTTCGAGACGGCGGGCGATGGCGCGCCCGATGGGCGAGTCGACCAGAATGCCGAAGATCGGAATCATGAGGGCAACCAGCATGATGATCCCGATGAGCGCGAATGCCATAGCTGCCGGAGTCTAGGACTCCGCCCCCCCACCAGCAAGGGCGGTCCGGTACCACTCGGCCGCCGCGGCGCGCACCTGCTCGAGCAGCGGAGCGCCATATCGCGCGATGCAGGAGACACCGGCGAGGACGCGCTCCTGGGGCTTTCCCCCTGGTTGCACCGCGGTGCGCGCGCGCGCGATCTGGGCCAGCTCGGTCGCCTCCCGCTTCTTGAGGTGACCCTGGACCTTCTTTTCGAGGTCGGCCAGCTCGGACAGGGCGTGTTGTCTCGCCGCACCGACTGGCCGCTCCAGGGTCGGATCCACCCCGACGGCGGCCGAAAGGATCGAGGCATACTCGGTGTCGATCGCGGCGCGAAGGCGGGCCCCGGCGTCCACCAGCCCGGCTGGCAGCTGGGACCGGACCACCCGCGCCTCGAGCGCGTTGGCCGGCGCGAGCAATTCGTCGAGCGTCGCACCGAACTTGTCGATCACGCGATCGACTCGCGGTTCGACCAGCACACCGGACCACCGTGCCACCGGGGGCTGTGGCGTCACGCGGAGCGCGGGATACAGCGGCTCGCACTGGGCGAGATAGGCCAGCTCTCCCGGGCCCGCGACGTAGGCCACGGTGGGAAGCAGGTAGCTCTCCACGACCGGTCGCAGCAGCACGTTGGGTGAGAGCCGTTCCGGGCTGGTCGACGCGATCCGTTCGAGGTCCGTGATCGAGGCGCGGGATCCCGAACGGCGCGTGACGTACGTCCCACCCTCCAGCACGAGGCGGTCACGTCCCGCGCCATCCTCCAGGAACACGAGGGCTGCGCCCTGACCGACCGGAACCGTCGCCGTAGCGCCGGAGGATTCGAGCGCCCGCGCCCGCGCGTCGAGGGTGGCGTCCAGCTCCGCGGCGCGACGCGTCGCTTCGACCAGCAGCGGTGCCATGCGCGCCTTCGCGGCGGGATGCGAGCTGTCGAAGCAGGCGATGCCGAGGGGCGCCAGCCATTCCGCGAGGGCGCCGGAATAGGCCGCGCCGAGCGTGGTTCCGGGCTGATAGAAGCGGCGCAATCGCTCGAGGGTCTCGTCGCGCTCCGGCCCGGGCGGAAGGTCCCGTTCGAGATCGTCCAGCAGGGCGGTGACTTCCGCGGGCAGGGGGAGTCGCGCCATCGGGGTGAGCGGCGCGTCCGCCGGGCGATCGGGGAGTGAGCCCGTCTTCACCTCACCGCCGGCATCCAGCCACGACGCCCACTGCGCCTCGGCGTAGTCGTGATCGTCGTTCGCGGCCCAGAAGACCGGCACGACAGGTCGCCCCCAGGTCTGCTCCAGGATCCCGGCGAGCGCGGCCGCCGAAAGCGCCTTGTATATGGTGTAGAGCGGACCGAGGAAGAGTCCCGGCTGCTGACCGGTGGTCACGACCAGCACGCGCGGATCGCTGAGACGGGCCTCGATGGACTCCAGACCGGGCGCGTCGATGAGCGCCGCCATGAGCGAGGGCTCGATGCCCGACGTGCGGCCGCTCCCTGGCATCGAAATCCGGTTCCGCAGCGGTGTCGTGACGATGCGCATCAGGAGCCTGACGGACCCTTGTGGTATGGAGTGCCAGCGAGAATCGTGAACCCGCGGTAGAGCTGCTCGTACACCACGACCCGCGCCAGCTCGTGCGGGAGCGTCAGGGCGCCCAGACTCCAGCGAGAATCCGCGCCGCGCACGAACTCCACCTCGAGTCCCTCGGCGCCCCCGATCACGAAGGCCACCGGTCGCGACTCGGACCGCCAGCGTGACACCTGCCGGGCCAGCTCGCTGCTCGACCATCCATCCCCGCCGCGCGTGAGGGCCACGATGCGCGCGCTGTCCGGTAGCGCGGCGGCGAGCCGCTTCGTTTCCTCCCGCCGCTGCGCCGTCGGGTTCCCCGCCCGGCCCGCCTCACGGACCTCCCGCTCCTCCAGCCGGACAAAGCGCTGGAGCCGCCGGACGTATTCGTCGGCGGCGTCACGGAAGGCGGGACGGAGCTTGCCCACGGCGAGGAGGTGCAGGTTCAAGCGTAGAGCCCGCGCAGGCGATGCACCTCCGCCACCCGGTCGATCGCCAGCATGTAGGACGCGGTTCGCATGCTGACCTGGTGGGCGTCGGACATCGCCGCCACTTCCTCGAAGGAACGCTCCATGATGCGCTCCAGCCGCTGATTGACGGTATCCTCGTCCCAGAAGTAGCCGCCGCGATCCTGCACCCACTCGAAGTAGCTCACCGTCACGCCCCCCGCGTTGGCGAGGATGTCCGGGATGACGAAGATGCCCTTGCCGTCGAGGATCGAGTCGGCGGCGGCGGAGGTCGGGCCGTTGGCGCCTTCGCAGATGACCCGCGCCTTGATGAGCGCGGCGTTATCGGCGGTGATCTGGTTCTCCAGCGCGGCCGGGACCAGCACATCGCAATCGGTCACCAGCAGCTCGGCGTTGCTGATCTTCTCGCCCTTCTTGTAGCCCTCGAGGGAGCGGTGTTTCGCCGTCCACTCCATCATTTCCTTCACGTTGAGGCCCTTCTTGTCGTAGATCCCGCCGGTGTGGTCGCTCACGGCGATGACCTTCATGCCCTGTTCCTCCATCAGCATCGCAGAGATCGAGCCCACGTTGCCGAAGCCCTGCACGCACACCTTGGCACCCTTGGTCGGCATCCCGAGCTTCTTCAGCGCCGAACGGGTGGTGATCATGCAGCCACGGCCGGTCGCCTCGCGGCGGCCGAGCGAGCCGCCCATCACGACGGGCTTGCCGGTCGTGATCGCGGTGACCGTGTGGCGCACGTGCATGGAGTAGGTGTCCATCAGCCACGCCATGATGCGCTCGTTGGTATTCACGTCGGGTGCGGGAACGTCGGAGTCGGGACCGAGGAAGGACATGATGCCGGAAGTGTAGCGGCGGGTCAGCTTCTCGAGCTCGCCCGCGGACATCCCCGACGGGTCACAGATCACCCCGCCCTTGGCCCCGCCGAAGGGAATGTTGACGACGGCGCACTTCCAGGTCATCCACGCGGCGAGAGCGGTGACTTCATCGAGGGTCACGTCGGGATGGAAACGGATGCCGCCCTTCCCCGGTCCCCGCGCCGTGTTGTACACCACGCGATACCCGGTGTAGACCTCCACCTGCCCGTTGTCCCGCATCACGGGGACACTCACGATGAGCGCCCGCTCGGCATGGCGGAGCAGCGAGTAGAGTCCCGGATCGAGGCCGAGCCGTCGGGCGGCATCGTCGAAGCGGGACATCATCGCCTCGAAGGGTTTCTCTTCGTGGCGGAATCGCTGGTCCCGGTCCTGGCGGAACAGCGGGGCGGGCTTGGTCGAGCTCATGTGTCCTTCCTGTTTCGGGTGAAGAGCACAGGAACAGCGCACAGCGCACCGAACCCATGCCTGTGCTCTGTGCTCTATTCCAGCCGCATGACGACGGCGTGCAGGGCCTGCACGATCGCGTCGTGTCCTTCTTCCCAGGTCAAGTCCAGGGCCGCCACCAGCGGTTCCGGCACGCTCGCCGGCCAGCGGTCGCGAAGCTTGACCGCGTCCTTCTGGGTGATCACCACCATGTCGGCCTTCCTTGCCGCGCGGGCGAGCCACGCCACGTCTTCGTCGCGGTAGCCGTGGTGATCGCTCCAGGTGGCGACCTGGACCTGCGCGCCGGTCGCCTTGGTCTGGGCGATGAAGGCCTCGGGATCGCCGATCGCCGAGGCGGCCACCACCCGCTTTCCCGCGAGATCGCTCGACTCGACACTGCGGCCGGTCAGCATCCCTTCGTAGCGGCGGACACCCAGGCTCGCGACCGCGACCGGCCCGCGAATCCGCGGCGCGAGGTCGCGCGCCAGGGCCATTGCGGAGGCGTTGTCGGCCCGTTTCCGGGTGATGATGAGCGCGTCGGCCCGATCGAGCGCGTGTATCCCCTCGCGCCACGGACCGGCCGGCAGTGACCACGGAACCGCGCGCGTCGTCTCCGCACTCACCACCGCGATGTTGAGATCGCGCCAGACATCGAGCCGCTGGTAGGCGTCATCGAGCACCAGCACCTGGGCACCTTCTGCGAGCGCCCGCTCCGCTCCGGCGGCGCGGTCCGGATCGCCGATGACGACCGCCTCGGGGACATTGTGCCGGTGCACCAGCACTTCGTCGCCGCCGCGATAGCCGCGCAGCAGGATCCCCGGCTTGAGTCCGATGCCGACGTAGTACGCCGCGATCCAGCTCGCGATCGGGGTCTTGCCCGACCCCCCGACGGTGAGGTTGCCCACCGCGACGGAGGGCAGCGGCAGCTCGCGCC
>DATEOL010000473.1:0-11102 GCA_035274025.1 Gemmatimonadales bacterium
CTGCTGGTGCCGCTTCGCGTTGCTGGAAGGGTTGTCGGCGCTCTCGAGCTGATCGAAGGAACCATGGTGGCGTCAGGACACCCGGTCACCGCGGCTCAGCTGTTTGCCGACCTCATTGCCCCCCATCTCGAATTGGTGCGCCGATCCGCGATCGAAAGCCCGAAGGCTCTGAGGCCTCTGTAGGGGCATTCAACCCTTCTTGAACGACGCGACAGTACTCACCAGCGCGAGCATCAGCCCGCACACGACTACGATTGCTGCTCCCGTCGGCAAGTCAAACCGATACGAGGCGTACAGCCCGACCATGCTCGCCATCGCCGCGACGGTCCAGCCAATCGCCAGCTGCCGGAGCCAGGTCCGCGCGAGCATGACACCGCAGACGGCCGGCACGATGAGGTAGGCAAACGTGAGCAACACACCCGCCAGGCGCACGAAGGCCACCACGATCAACGCGAACGCCGCATAGAAAAGGAAGTCCCACAGCCCCACGCGGTGTCCATCGACTTCGGCCTGATCCGGCGCGGTTGAGATCAGCGCAAAGCGGCGATGGAACGCGCCATAGAATGCGGCCAGGGCGGCGAAGAGCGCCACCCGCTGAAAGACGTCCGTCATGGTGACGTTGAGGATGTCACCGGTGAGCAGGTGCTCCAGCTCCTCCTTGCCGCCCGCCACCCGACTGAGCAGCAGGATCACGCCCGCGGCGGCCACCACGAACGTGATCCCGATGATCGCTTCCTGGGGCACCGTGTGCTTCTTCACGGCCCGCGACCAGCTGAAGAACGCGGCTCCCAGGAATGTCGTCCCCAGGGAGATCCAGAACGTCATCCGGTCGTTGAAATGATGCCCCATGAGCAGCGCGATGCAGGTCCCCAACGTCGCGACCTGGGCCAGCGCGAGGTCCACAAAAATGACTTCCCGCTTGACCACGTGCAGCCCCAGGTAGACCAGCAGCGGTGGCAGGAGGAGGCACGCCGCCAGCGGCCACTTCATGATCTCCCACGCCACGCCGAAGTCGGCCGGATTCATCGTACCGCCGCCAGTCCAGTCGCGATCGTCTTGACCACGTTGTCCATCAGGGAGAAGTAGGTCTCGGTGTTCGGCACGGCCCCCGGCTGCTGGGGGACGTCGAGCACCGTCCCGCTGACCTGCCGCGCGACCGTTTCCGCCGTCTTCCGGTTCTGGTACGGCTGCACCAGGATCACCTTGGCGCCGGTTGACTTCATCGTGGTGACGACCTGCGCGAGATGCGCCGGCGAAGGCGCGATGCCCGGCTTGGGCTCGAGGTTCTCGACGATGTCGAGGTTGAACCGCGCGCCGAGGTAGACGAAGTCCTTGTGGTACGTGACGAGCTTGGCGCCCTTGTAGGGCTCCAGCTCCTTCTGCCACTCGGCGAGCTTCTGGTCGACGGTGGCGTTGAACTTCTTCAAATTCGCCTTGAACGTCTCCGCCTGGGCCGGGTTCACCTGGGCCAGGTGATCGGCGACATCGCCGGCAACGATCTTCGCGTTGAGCGGATCGAGCAGGAAGTGGGGATTGCCGAGCGAGTGCACGTCGCCCTTCGAGCGATCGAAGGTCGCGGGGATCTCCAGCATCTTGATGCCCTGCGAAGCGACGATCCGGCCCGGCGCTCCCGACGCAATCTTGTCATTCCGCGCGTTGTCGAGCAGCGGGGGCAGCCATCCCAGCTCCAGCTCCGCTCCGCCCTCGATCAGCACATCGGCCCGGTTGAGCGTGACCAGATGGCTGGGCTTGGCGTCCACGAAGTGGGGATCTTCCGTGGGCTTGGCGAGCGCGGTCACGGTGACCGCATCGCCTCCGATTGCCTTCGCCAGCGCCGCAAGATCCGGGGTCGTCGCCACGATGCTGATCGGCTTGCCTGGTGAAGTACTCGAACCCGGCGGGCCAGCGAGGGCCGCGACCAGGGTGGAAATGAGAATCAGGGTTTTCATGTCGGTGCCTAGAATTTGTGTGCTGCGTGCGCGCCGAGAATGAACTCGAATTGCACCCAGAACGAGTGATCGATGCCGATGCCGGCCCGATCGTCGTAGTTGTACTGGAATCGCACCTTGGAAAATTCGGTGGGGAACCAGGTCAGGTTCGGTGAAAAGCGCGTCCGGTCGGCGCGCAGCACCGCGTCAAACGCCGCGTCCTGCCCGTTGGCAAACTCGCCGCGAAGCGCGGCGACCAGACGGGGCTTGATGCCCCACGCCACTTCGGCGTAGGCGCCATCGTCCTTGAGGGTCTCCGCGGGCAGGAACACACCCGGGTCGTCGATCACCTCGCGCTCGGCGGCGTCATACCGCCGGGTCAGGAACTCGCTCTGGACCGAAACGAACGGGAATCCCTTGTCGGCCCGGGCGGATTTCCACTTCCAGAACAGGTCCGCTCCATAGATCTCAGTACGCGCGTCGGGTCCCGAGTTGTTGGGCCCGAACGCGGCCGAGACACCCAGCAGGAGCGTCTGAGTGGAGTTGAGCTCGAAGGACGTGGTCACCCGCGGTGCCACCAGCATGTCGCTGAAATTGAGCACGTCGCGCTCCACCGGAACGCCGCCATGGATGTCGGACGATTCGTCCGAGCGGAAGCTCGACATGGTCTCGCCGGCGCTGTTCTGCAGGGTGACCATTGCCTCCAGATACCACGACGTCGGCACCAGCCAGGAGACCCGTGCTCCCTGGCCCCGAAGGCCGTCGGGACCGAACATCCGATTCAGCACCAGGGGCTGGTCGACGTAGGTCCACGAGTGCGGATGCTGGGAGTTCTGCCGCCCGAACTCGGTGAAGAACTGCCCCGCCTTGACCTGCAGGTTGGCCGGCAGCGATGTGGTGAGAAAGTACGCCTCCTCGAGCTCGACGCCACTCTCGCCGTTCGCGTCGATCTTGTGCACGATGTTGGCGAATCCCTTGAAGTAGGGGTCCACCGCGCCATCGAAGGTCAGCTCCACGTTGGGAATCGTGAAACCCCGATTCTTGGGATCGTGGTCGCCTGGTTGGAGAGCGCCGACGTCGCGCGCGCTCGACCAGCCCGCGTCCACCAGGCCGACGAACCCGATGTTCATGTACGTCGCGGTTCGCGCCGGCGTTTGCTGCCGGGGAGGTTCGGGGCGCGCGCCGCTATCGGGACGCGCGCGAGTACTGTCCGTCTGGCCCGCCGCCGGCTTCACGCCGAACAGGGCAAGGGTCAGCGCCGCGACGAGCGCGCGGTGGGGCGCAACAGCGGTGTTGTACGGCACCATGCCGCATACTCTCCTGCCTGGAAGTCACGGTGCTCGTCCGCGCCCTTCGGCGCGAACGCAGTTCACCTGCGAATTGGTTCCAGGATCAGGCTGGCGGAGCCCGGGGTAGACTGGTCTCGTGAGGTGCTGGAAAGGGGACGAAGGATCCGGCGGACCATGGCTCTGGGGCTCGTTCCGCCAACAGGCGAAGGGTGGGCGCCCCGAGCGTCGGGAGACGGACTCCGAAGGCGGCGGTCCCGAGCTGGCACTCGTCGGTGTGGCCGGACTGCCCGGCCCCCTCGAAGTGCGGCTGTCGCTGGTGGGTCAGGTCGACGAGCCCCGTGAGGTGGGCCACGACCTCGAATCCGGCCAAACCCGGGCTCGTCGCCGCGAACGATACGGCGGCGAGGACGGCCAGACAGCGCCGGAAGACCCCCCGGGGGAGCAGTCTCATGGGATCAATCTTACCGGATCTGGGGCGTTGGCTCCACTGCGCGGTCCGGGGCGATGGTCCGTAGCCCTCCCTCGGCCCGCCGGACCGGGCCATCCACCGGGAGGATGAACCAGAAGGTGCTGCCCTTCCCGAAAATGGACTCGCAGCCGATGGTCCCCCCGTGGAGCTCCACAAACTTGCGACAAAGAGCCAGTCCCAGGCCGGTTCCCTGGGCCCGGCGGCTCGCCGAGCTGTCGACCTGGCTGAATTCCACGAACAGCTTCGACATATCCTGGGGACGCACGCCGACTCCGTCGTCGCTCACTGCCACCCAGATGGCGTCACGGGTCGTCGTGCCCGGCCGGTCATCGGCGCGGTCCGACGGCACCGACAGCGGGGCCCGGGTCCGGAGCGCCGAGATCGCGATGTGTCCTTCATCGGGAGTGAACTTGGACGCGTTGGCAAGGAGGTTGAACAGCACCTGGCGCACCCGCTGGCTGTCCCCGAGCACGGTGAGCGGTCCGTCCTCCATGTCCACGGCGACGGTCTGCCGCTTGGCGGACCGGAGGCTTGCGGTGTCGGCCACGACCGCGGTGATGGCATCGCGGATGTTGGTCGGGACCAGGGCGTGAATCATCCGGCCGGCCTCGATCTTGGAAAGATCGAGGACGTTGTTGATGAGGCCGAGCAGGTGGCTGCCGTTGCGTGAGATCGATTCGATGAAGTCCTGGTGTTCCCCGTTGAGCGGACCGACGCCACCGGAGAGCATCAGGTCGGAGAAGCCGATGATCGCGTTGAGCGGCGTCCGCAGCTCATGCGACATGTTGGCCAGGAATTCGGTCTTGAGCCGCGTGACCCGCAGGAGTTCCTGGTTCTTGGCTTCCAGGGCCTCGATCGCTCGGCGGCGATCCTCCAGCGCGCGCGTGCGGTCTACACCCACCGCGACCTGGTCGGCAAGCGTCTGCAGCATCTCCAGGTCGGACTCGGAGTAAGGCAGCCCGACGTTCCGGTCGGTCACGATGATGACACCGAGCACGAGACCGGAGGACTGGATCGGGGCGAGCAGCGCGCGACGGGCCTCGACCGGGATGCCCTCGGGACGAAACGCGCGCGGATCGGTCGCGATATCCTCGACGATGAGCCCCCGCTCATGCGCGAGCACCCAGCCGGCGAGCGAACGGTCGGACGGAAGCAGCATCCCCAGCCGGCCGCTGAACGTTCCCCGGCCCGCCATCACCTTGAGGAAGCGGCCCTCCTCCACCACCACCTGCAGCGACGCGCCCTCGGCGACGAAGAGGTCGACCGCGGCTCGCGTCACCTCATCGAAGAGCTGCTCGAGCGTCTCGGCCTGGAGCATCCGGCCACCCAGCTCGCGCATCAGCGTGAGCGCGCGGTTCCTCGCGGCCGCCGACTCCACCGCCGCCTTGAGCGACGCCCGGCGCTGGCGTCCCAGCTCGGCGCCCCGGAAGAACGCGATCGTGCCCGCCACCATCGCGAAGGCGGCGAACACGGCGCCGAGGGTGGACGCGCGATAGGCGGCGTAGACACCGACCCAGCCAAGCAGCACCGCCGCCCACGTGAGGGGACCGGGATGGTAGAGGCGGGCCCACCCGCTTTTCACGAGGGATTCGAGGGACGGAGGTCGATTTCGCTCATCAGCGCGCGTTGGGGGAGACGAAGCGTGGCGACGACGGCGTCGGCCACGTCCTCCGGAGCGAGGACTCCCTCGCGACTGATCTTGGGGACCGTACGGCCCTTGCCGAATTCGGTGGCCACACTGCCCGGACAGATCGATGCCACGCGAACCCCCTCTTTGCGGACCTCGAGCATCAGGGATTTGGAGAACCCCAGAACAGCATGCTTTGAGGCTGCATAGGCCGTGCCGCCGACCACCGCGTTCTTGCCCGCGAGACTGGCAATGTTGATCACCGCCCCATGCTTGCGGGAACGCATGCCGGGCAGCACTTCGCGGGTGACGAGGTACATGCTCCGGAGGTTGGTGGCCATGGTGCGGTCCCACTCCTCCAGCGTCAATTCCGCGAACGGCTTGAGATATCCTATTCCCGCATTGTTGATCAGGACGTCCACCGGTCCGAGGCTGCCGGTGACCTGACGGACCAGGGCTGAAACGGCGGCCGGATCGGCCACGTCGGCCTCGCGGCCGGCGGCAGAAATCCCGGCTTTCTTGAGGTCAGCGAGAAGGGATTGCACCGCGCCCGGCGACCGGGCGCAAACCCCGACGGAATAGCCTTCCCGGCCGAGGGCAAACGCGATGGCACGGCCGATCCCGGCCGTGGCACCTGTCACCAAGGCAACTGGCATGGGCTTAAGGTAAGACCCATCTGGCGATCTAGCGATCTGGCAACCTGGCGATCGGGAACAGCAGTTTCGATCGCCAGATCGCTAGATCACCAGACCACCAGATAGCTACGGGTTCAGCAGAATCGTCTGCCCTACCGACGGAACACCCTTGTCGTCGACGATGAAGAGCCGGTATGGTCCCGGCGGCGCGATCCGCCCGGCGGCGGGCGGAGTCACGGTGAGGCTGGTTCCCCCGGTACCGACCGTGTAGGTCAGCGTGTTCAGTCGCTGGCCCATGTCGAAGGCATGGGTGGTCGACGTGAGGCCGATGAGCGTCACCTTCCGGATTGAAACTGCGTTTGGAGTCGTGACCACGAACGACTGCCCGTAGTGCAGGTTCGAGGTCGCGAGGTTGAACGTCGGCCGCGGCCCTTTGAACAGGTAGGGCGGAGAGAAGATCTCGTAGTTCAGTTGCGGAGTGACGCCACCGCCATTTCCTCCGCCCGTCGAGACGACCCGGCCATCGGCCAGCAACATGGTGGTCGAGTGATAGACCCGGACCACACTGGATGGCGCAAGCTTGCTGAACTGCCCGGTGGTGGGATTCCACAGCTCAGAGGTGAACACCGCGCCGGATTCATTGCTGAATCCGCAGACGCTGGTGCCGCCCGTCACCAGCACCGTTCCATCCGGAAGAATGGTGGCGTTGTGGTGGCGCCGGCCGATCTCCATGGGACCGGATGCCCCCCAGACCGGGAATGCCGCAGCCAGATCGATGATCTCCGTCGTGTTCGTGGGCACGTTTGTCGGGCAGGGATTCGACCCGCCGCCGCCGATGAGCAGAACCTTGCTGTCCAGCATCACGGCCGGGGCATAACTGCGGTCCCCGTCCGCCAGGGCCGGACCGTAGGCCCAGGAGCCGGTCCCGCTCAGGTTGAGTTGATGCACTGATGCGTCCGCGATGAAGATGTTCCCGGCCTTGGGCTCCACAAACGCACGGGGGTAGGTGGGGATCTTGGCGTTGATCCCCGTGAGTCTCGTCCAGCTGCTTCCGTTGTAGCGCTCGGGAATGGTCGCGAAAACACCCGGCGCTATGGTCCCGGAAATCGCGAGCACATCGCCATTGTCCAGGGTCACAAGGGTCGGATACCAGCGAGCATCCGTCATGTACCCCGTCTTCTGCCACGACGTGCCGTCGAAGATGCTGGCCTGATTGATTCCGTACTCGCTGCCGAGCGCCGCATTATGACCGCCCGCCACCAGGAGGCGCCCGTCCGCCAGGAAGGCGTGCCCGGCACAGAACAGCTCGCACGTGGTGGGGTCGGTACAGGTGTTGTCGGGGATTTCAACGAACGCGGTCCCGGGACCGTTCCAGAGCTGCGGCTCGCCGTCGGCTCCCCACAGCAACTGCTTCCCGTTCATGAGCTGGACGACGTGAAGGTTGACGACCGTAGTAGGCTGCGCGGCGTCCCAGCGGCCTACTGTGGCCTCCGGCCCGGGGGGGGCAGTGAAGCTCGCGGTGACGGCGCGGTTGCCAGACACGGTGAGCGCGCAGGTGCTCCCGGTGCAGTCGCCGCTCCATCCGGTGAATGTGTTGCCAGTTCCCGGCGTCGCGGTGAGCGTGACCGACGTGCCCTGCAGGTAGGTGGCGCTGCAGCCCGTGGTGGACGCGGTACCGGACGTAACGGTGCAGTTGATCGCCGGCGTGAGGCCGGTCTGGCTCCGCACGGTGCCGCTCCCCGAGCCGCTGCCCGCCACGGTCACCGCGAACGACGGCGTCCCTGATCCGGAGAAACTCGCCTTCACGTCGCGGGACTGTGTCATGACCACCCGGCAAGTCCGGGAAGTGCCCTTGCAGGCACCGCTCCATCCCGTGAACGTGCTCCCCGACAGCGCCGTGGCGGTCAGCTCAACCGTCGTTTTGAACGCATAGATGTGGCTGCACTCGCCAGGATCGTTGGTGCCGGCAGCTATGTCACAGATGAGGGGCCCGGTCTCCCCGTATTCCGGACCGGTGACCGTCCCATACCCTGTGCCGCCTCCGGTGACCGTGAGTGTGCGATCAGGCTTCTTGGACTTCGCGAACTGGGGGGCAACAGGTTCAGGTTCCTGGTCCCCACAGCCGATGAGGAGCACGCAGGCAATGCTGAGACCTGCGAAAAGACCGCCGGGTACGGTACGGGATTGCGACATCCTGCCACCTCACAAGGGGTGTGTGCAATCTTGTTATACCGCCAGTCAGGAGGATGTGTTACACATCACCGCAATGAAGCCGTTTTACGAAAGTCACCTTGTCATCGGCCGGTGCGTAGAAGTCCGGGATGACCGAAATTGCTTCGTATCCCCTCCTGCGGTAAAAGTCCCTGGTCGATTCGTAGTCCGGCCGACCCGCCGTCTCCACGATGATGAGCCGCGCCCGGCCGGCGATCAGGCGCTCCATCTCGTCCACCAGCAACGTCCCGATGCCCTGGCCGTGGCAGGACGGTTCGATGACGATCCAGTAGAGATCGAAGGTGCCGAGCGTGCCGGGCGTCGGTCCCCAGGAGATCCAGCCGACCACCTCCCCGTCGCGCAGCGCGGCGAGTCCCTCGTAGGTGTCGTTCCGCGCGGCAGTCGCCTCGAAGACTTCGACCGCGACCGGGATCTCCTCCTCCCGAAACAATCCGACCGCGCGGGTCATGGACTCTACCCTGGCGCGGTCGGAGATAGTGAGCGGACGGGTGGTGACCCGTCCCCCGGCTGCGGTCATGCAGAAACCGTCCGGAGAAGGTCTCTCGTCGCATCCTGTCCGCCGGCGCGCTCCATCGCCTCCTTTACGACGTTCGCGACCAGCGTGTCGTAGTCCCACCCTTCCGCGCGCGCCATGCACGAGTAGCCAGCCCCGTTGGACAGGTCGGGGTTCGGATTCACCTCCAGCACGTAGGGCTGCCCGTCGGGGCTCACGCGCATGTCGACGCGACCGTATCCCTCGCCACCGACGGTCTGCCACGCCTTGCGCGCGATCGCGATGATCCTGTCGGCGAGCGGACGGTCCACCTTCGCGGGTGTCACCGGGACCGTTCCCTTGTACTCGGGGCTGGTCTCGGTCCACTTCGCCGCATACGAGACGATCCGCCAATACTTCTCGGGCAGCGTCTCGAAGGAAATTTCGGACAGCGGCAGCACATGGTTGCCCAGGAAGCCGACGTAGAACTCGCGTCCGTCCACGTATTCCTGGACCATGACGTCGCTCCACTGCTCGCTCACCAGGGCCAGGCGCTCCTTCACCGCTTTCTTGGTATCGCAGACCGACCCGGCGTCGATGCCCACCGACGCGTCCTCGGCCGACGGCTTCACGATGACGGGAAGCCTCAGTCCCGCCGGCAGCTCGTTCTTCCGCGCGATTGCGAACGGGGGGACCGGCACCCCAGCCTTGTCGAGCAGGGTATTGGCGATGTGCTTGCGGTGGCAGAGGGTGATCGCCGAGAACCGCGCGCCGGTGAACGGCACTCCGGTCAGCTCCATGGCGCCGACCGACCAGTCCTCGTAGCAGGCTACGCCGTTGATGCCCTCGAGGAGATTGAAGACGAGATCATGACGCTGGATCCGGGAGAGCCAGCGGAGATCGTGCAGGTAGACGGGAACGAGGCTGGTGCGGTGCCCGCCGGCGCGGAGGCTGGCCTGGACTTGGTGCACATTGGCCATGACTGCCGCAACGTCGGTCTCGCTCCACTCGCTCGAGCCGCCATCGTAGACGATTGCAACCTTCACGCCGCCGCCGCCTTGAGGAGCCGCCGCCCGGAGATCCGGTGCCACGCGATGTCGGCGACCGACTGGATCAGCTGCTCGTACGTCATCCCGGCGGCCCGAGCGGCCATCGGGACACAGGAGTTGTCCCGCGGGTCGGGCAGGATCCCCGGCAGCGGGTTCAGCTCCACCACCATCGGCTGACCTTCGGCCGTGCACCGGATGTCGATCCGGCACCAGTCCCGGCAACCGAGGGCGTTATAGGCCCCGAGGGAGATGTTCCGGATCTCCTGGGCGAAATCTTCGGGGATGGCCGCGGGGCACTGGTAGATCTCGAGCGGCTGCTCGAGGGTGTCCCAGAGCCACTTCGCTTCATATCCATATATGGGGGGGGCGCCCTCGGGCAGGGCGTCGAACCGCATTCCCACCAGGGGGAGGCATCGGGCTTCGTCCCCGTTCCCCAGCACCGCCACCGTGAATTCAGGCCCGGAGAGGTAACTCTCGACCAGGATGGGCTGCTTGTAGGACTTGAGCAGGTCGCCCACCAGGGCGAGCAGCTCGGCCCGGCTGTGACAGATGTTCCGCACGGTGATGCCCTTCCCGGAGCCTTCGAGTGCCGGCTTGGCGAACACGGGGAACGGGAGCTTCACCTTCCGGGCGTCGGACTTGGTCTCGACCACGGCGAACGGCGCGGTGGGGATCCCGTACTGCGAGAGGATCTCCTTGGCCCGTCCCTTGTGGAGCGTGAGCGACAGCGTCAGCGGATCGGACGCGTGGCACGGAATCCCGTAGAACTCGCAAATGGCCGGAATGTGACCTTCGCGATTCGGTCCGTAGAGTCCTTCCGCGATGTTGAAGACGAAGTCGGGCCGCTCGGCCTTCAAGCGTTCGGGGAAATTCTGGTCCGCCTCGAGCCTGACCACTTCACCGAGCTTCGACAGCGCGCGTGCAACAGCATCGATGGTCTCGGGTTCATCCCACTCGGCGTAAAGATCCGGCTGATCCAGTTCCGGATGCAATGCGCGACGAGCATGACGGGGATTCTTGGTCTTGGCGGCGAGAGCTTCGGCTCGGCCGGAGGCGGGAATGGACGGCTTGAGGTTGAACGCTAATCCGATTCGGATTGACAGAAGGTCCTCAGTCGGGGACGATGATGTACTAAAATGCGAAATAAGTTCCTGAATGACAATAGTTTTACATCGAAAAGTGGTGATTGAAGATTGCTGAACCCAGAACCCGGTCTCTACTCCAAGCCAGCCTCTCTCGCCAATCTCGCCCTCACCTTTTCAACCCGTTGCGATTGCCCCGGCGCCGGGAACCGCTCGTAAAATCCCTCCCTCCTGAATTCGCGAACCAACTCGGACCAGGGCTCAAACGCCCGGTTCAGCGGCTTTTCCAGGTCTTCTCCCGGTGTGATCCCCAGCACTT
>DATEOL010000474.1:0-2456 GCA_035274025.1 Gemmatimonadales bacterium
CGAGATCCCTCGCTGCGCTCGGGATGACACTGCACCCCTCACTGCTCACTCCTCACTGCTCACTCCTTAGTCCTCACGGCTTCAGCGCCGCAATCCCGGCGGCGGCCACCTGCTCGTCCTGCTCAGACGACGCACCGCTCACCCCAACGGCGCCAACCGTGATTCCATTGACGGTGATCGGAAGACCACCCTGCATCAGCACCAGGCCCGGGGCCGAGAGGAGAACGGTCGCCCCACCCGCGACCGCATCGGCCAGGGCCTTGGTCGCGCGGCGGGCGCGGGCGGCAGTCCTGGCCTTCCCCTGGCTGATGTCGACGCTCGCGAGGGACGCGCCGTCGAGACGACGGAATGCGAGCAGGTCACCATTGGCATCGACGACCGCGATCGACACGTTCCACTTGTTGGTTCCCGCGTGAACCGTGGCCGCCTGCAGGATGGTTTGCACCGCCTGCTGCGTCAGAATTTTCGTATCGGCGAGCTGGGCATTGAGCGGCACTGCAAAGGTGGTCAACGCCGCGAATGTCAGGGTAGACGCCAGTCGCATCGGAGCTCCAGGGAGGATTTGATGGCCCCAAGGTAGTCCCGCTCCCCGCTTCCCGCTCCCCCCTTACCTTTCCACGACACCCAACACACCAAGACATGCTCCTGCTTCTCGCCACACTCCTCGCTTCCCAGCAGTTCGATGTCGTCCTCCGCAACGGACGGATCGTCGATGGCACCGGCGCCCCGTCCTACCACGCCGACCTCGGCGTCAAGGGCGGTCGGATCACCGCGATCGGGCGCCTCGGCAACACGACCGCGAAGCGGGTGATCGACGTGCAGGGCCAGGTCGTCGCCCCCGGCTTCATCGACATGATGGGACAGACCGGGGCGCCGTTCATCACCGATCCCAACGCGGCCATGAGCCTGCTCACGCAGGGCGTCACGACACTCAATGCCGGCGAAGGTGATTCCGACGCCCCCCAGGCCGGCGAGGATGCGACCCGTCTCGGCTGGTCGACGATGCGGGAGTTCTTCAGCAAGCTCGAAGGCGCGGGCATGCCGATGAACGTGGCGCAGACCGTCGGGCTGACCCGGATCCGCGAGATCGTCATCGGCGACAAGGACCGCCAGGCGACACCCGAAGAGCTGACACGCATGAAGGGCATGGTCGAGGAAGCCATGCTGGCCGGCGCGATCGGGACTTCCACATCGCTGATCTATCCGCCCGCGATTTACGCCTCCGAGGCGGAGCTCGCCGCATTGACTGAAGTCGCAGGACGCTACGGCGGCAGGTACTTCACCCACATGCGGAACGAAGGCGACCGGCTGCTCGAGGCCATCGATGAAGCGCTGCGGATCGGCCAGGCGGCGAAGACGCCGGTGCACATCTACCACCTGAAGACTGCCGGGCAGGCCAACTGGGGCAAGATGGATCTCGCCCTTGCGCGCATCAAGGCAGCGCGGGCCGCGGGCCAGGACGTGGGCGTCGATGTCTACCCCTACATCAACAACGGGCTCGGCATCCGCGCCCTGCTCCATCCTCGTAACGCAACTCAGGGCCAGGACTCCCTCATGAAACGCCTGGCGGACCCGGTGCAGCGGGCGACCATGCGGAAGGAAATGGAGACTGAGGTCGGCTGGGAGAACTGGTATGTCCACGCCGGCCGGGACTGGGACCGCATCGTCCTCGGCAGCATCCAGCATCCGGCCTACAAGCAGTACGACGGCATGACCGTGAAGGCCATCGCGGAGAAGACCGGCAAGGATCCCTGGGACGTCTTCTTCGAGATCTGCCAGAGCAACTCGTTCCTCATGCCGCAGACCATGACCGACGCCAACAAGATGAAAGCGATGCGGGAGGAGTTCACCTCGTTCGACACCGATGCGGCACCGGCGGGAGGAGGTGGCTCGGCGTCGCATCCGCGCGCGTGGGGCGGTTTCCCCCGGATCTTCGGGCGATACGTCCGTGACCTGGGCGTGATGTCGCTCGAGGCGGCCGTGCACCGGGCTTCGGCCGTTGCCGCGAACGAGATCGGCGCCTACGACCGCGGTCGACTGGCGCCGGGCCTCGCCGCGGACATCGTGGTCTTCGACCCCACCACGATCCGGGACCGCGCCACCTTCGCCCAGCCAACGTTACCGAGCGAAGGCGTATCCTACGTTCTGGTCAACGGGACCCTGGTGCTCGAAGGTGGGAAGTACACCGGTGCCAGGCCGGGCAAGGTGCTTCGGGGACCAGGCTGGGACGGGAAACCCTGACGGGAGATCGGGATGACGGGAAGGCGGAAGGTTCAAATGCAGCGGGTTTTTCTCATGTCTGCGCTCCTTCTCCCCATGGCTTCCCGTCTTCCCGCCCAGGCGCGCGACAGCGCGCCGACTCCCGTCGACTTGACCCGGCTCGCGACTTCCGTCGCGGGCCAGGGTTCGGCCCTCGAGCGCACCGGTCGCCTGGTCTACTGGATCAACGACAGCCT
>DATEOL010000475.1:0-4981 GCA_035274025.1 Gemmatimonadales bacterium
ATGCTGGAGAAGTTTCCGCCGAAATAAGCCCTAAAGTCCTAAAGGCCTAAAGGAAAAAACAAGCCGTGACTCCAAACCCTGGCGTCACGGCTTGTTGTTTTTGGGTTTTAGGGCCTTAGGGCTTTAAGCCTTCAGGACTTGAGAGCGGAGAACAGTTCGGTCACGGCTCCTCGGGTTTCCGCAGCAGGGAGAGGTCGACCCGCCCGCGTGCGCCGTAGAAGTTGAAGGTGACCGTCCAGTTGCCGGGAATCCCCGCATCGGTCTCGGTCTCCAGCTGCCATTCCATGGGCACGGAATCCACCAGTGCCCCGACGGCGTCATGGACGATCATGATGACGGAGCCGTGGTGCAGGAAGTTGTTGTGCTCCACCTTCGCGGTGGTGCCGTTGTTCCGCCAGGTGAAGGTCCGGGTGTCATGGACGTTGTCGAGGTGATCGGCGAAATACCGGAAGTTGTCCGGCGCATTCTCGACTTCCTCGTCGTTCTCCGGGCCCAGCGGCTTGATGATCGAGTCGAGGCAGGCGACCAGCCCGATGGACAGGGCAATCAGCGCCACGCGCCCGATCCCGCGATGGATCCTCATCCCGCTTCCTCAGTTACAGGGTACGGTTTCAAGATAGTCGCCCCCGGGCCCGGCGGGCCGCGAGGGCCCGGTCGGCGCTCACGGCCCCTGCCCCGCCCAGAGCGATGGCCAGGGCACCCCCGGCGAGCGTCATCACCAGCTCGATTCCCCGCGGCACGAAGAACCCGTTCCCCAGGTGCACCAGGAAGAGCGCGGTGAGGACGTCACACATGAGGAAGAAGGCGATCGGCCGGGCGAGAAGTCCCGCAACCAGGAACGCTCCACCGACGAACTCGAGCGTGGCGATCGCGGGAGCGGCGATCCCCGGCAAGGGCACGCCGAGGGAATCGAAGAACCCGGTCACCCCGCCGACTCCCATCACGAAGAATTTCTGGTAACCGTGCGCCATGAAGACGATACCCACGACGACACGGAGAATTGCCAACGCCTGGTCCGCGCGCGGGTCACGAACTGCCATGAATGCCGTCCGGTGGTGGTTGCACCGCTAAGGATAGCCCTCGCTGTGTTGGACGGAAGTACGCAATTCCACTAGAATCTCCGCCGTACCTGTGAGCGGTGAGCAGGGAGCGGTAGTCATAGCCTGTAGCCAGGGAGCCTGTCATGAAAGTCATTCTCGTCGCCATCCTTACCGTCAGCATCGTAACGCCGGGCTTCGCCCAGTCCGCCAGCCCTGCCGCGCAGCTTGGAATGTTCCCATTCCCCGCCAAGAACCAGACCAAGGACCAGCAGGCCAGCGACGAGAAGGCCTGTTACGACTGGGCCGGGCAGCAAACCGGTATCGACGCCGTCGCGGCCGCCAACCCGAACACCGAGGCCGCCGCGGCCGCGGCACAGAAGCAGATGGATTCGGCGGCGACGGGAGCGGCGGTCAAGGGCGCGGCCGCGGGGGCGGCGGGCGGGGCGATCGTCGGTGCCATCGCGGGTGACGCGGGTGAAGGCGCGGCCATCGGGGCCGTGGCCGGAGCGGTACGAGGGCGTCGGGCCAAGAAGCAGGCCGAGCACCAGGCCGCGCAACAGGGCGCCCAGGCCGCGAAGGCCCAGGGGAACGCACAGCTCGAGACGTTCAAGAAGGCCATGGGCTCCTGCCTGGAAGGCAAGGGCTACACGGTCAAGTAAGAACTTTTCCGGGGACACCTACATGCGCATCGAGCATTCCGCACTTCTCTCCGCGGCGCTGGTCCTTGCCTCGTGCAAGGCGCCGGCCGCGCCGGCAGTGAAGGAGCCCGCCTTCAACCCGAACGACCCCGCGGTCATCGCCGCGCTGGATTCAGCGGTGGCGCTCGCGCGCGAAGGAGCGGACGCCGTCAACGCGGATCAGACCCTGGCGCCGCTCCACGCCGAGGACAACATGACCTTCATCACCGGCGACGTCCTCATCGCCGGACGGGAGGAGATCCTCAAGGCCTTCCGCGATACCTACGCGACGATCAAGGCGCAGCGTCACGTGCCGGTCGCACGGACAGCGAGGCTGCTCACCCCTGACGTGGCACTCTACACCGGCGTGGTGCGTGGAACCTTCCAGGACCTCTCAGGCAAGGTCTCCGATCCGGTGGGATTGGGCAGCACCGCGATCTTCATCAAGCGCGATGGGGTGTGGCACCTCACCCATTTCCATCAGTCGGTCGCGCGGTGAAGCCGATGTTGCGGGGCCTGATGCTCCTGGGTCCCGTGCTGTTCCCAGGTCTACTCTGGTGCCAGGCGGCGCAGAACCCGCTCAACCTGTTCGTGGCCGATCTCAAGCGAGACGGTGGCCGGCTTACCATCGGCACGCCGCGAAACCTCACCGGCGATCGCGGCCGCAACAGCCAGCCCGCCTTCTCGCCCGACGGTCGCTCGATCGTGTTCAGCGCGGTGCGCGATTCGACCGGTCAGGGTGACGTCTACCGGATCGACCTGAAGACCGGCATCGAAGTCCGGATCACGCGCACGGCGGAAAACGAGAACAGCCCGACGCTCGGCGACAACGGCGAGGTGGTGGCGGTGCGATGGGTGCCGGCCACGCTCTTCAAGGAGTGGGGACTCTGGGTCTACAGCGCCGAAGGCACGCCGGTGCGCGGCGTCCTCCCCGGCCCCGACACGGTTGGCTACTACAATCGCATCGACGCCGACACCTGGGCCCTCATGCGGCCGAAAACGCGAGCGGCGGTGGCGATCTTCGACGCCAGGCAGGGCACGACCAGGGACATCGACTGGCCGGTGGCGAACCTTCCGCCCCAGGTGATTCCCGGCGCGCGCGCGATCAGTTACACGAAAATCGATTCCCTGGGACGCAATGAGCTCCGGCGCTACGACCTCGTGGGTGAGCCGCGATCGCTTGGGCCCACCGTGCTCGGCCGTCGGGTGCACACCTGGATGCCCGACGGCACCATTCTCATGGCCAGGGGAGGGACGGTCTACGGGCGACGGGCGACGGGCGATACCGGGTGGACGAAGCTCGCGACGTTCAGCGAACCGGGCCTGCAGGATCTCACGGCCTACGTCGTCAATCGCGAAGGTACTCGCCTCATTCTCACGTCTCCGCGCCGTCCATCGCTCGCGACTGTGCTTCGAGACCAGGTCGAAGCCGGCAGCTCGATGGCCGACGCGGTGCGCAGCGTTCGCAAGACGCGCGAGGCCGGCCCATCCGATGCCTGGTTCTTCTCCGAGCAGGATCTCACCGCCCTCGCGACCGCGCGCAGCCGGCTCGGTTTCCCGGCCGACTCCGTGCTGCTCGGTGAACTCAGCGTCGAGCTTCAGCGCAACCGGTAACCCCGCTTCCGCACCGTGACGATGCAGCTCTGGTCGCCGCGGTCGATCTTGGAGCGGAGCTTGGCGATGTGGGTATCGACGGTTCGCGATTCCACGTCGGAGCGGTAGCCCCACACTTCCTTGAGCAGCTCGGCGCGCGACACCAGGGAGCCGCGGCGCTGAGCCAGTGTCGTCAGCAGGTCGAACTCGAGGGGACTCAGGTCGATCTCATCCCCGGCGACGCTCACCGAGCGGCGATCCTCGTCGATCTCCAGCGTACCCACCCGCACCGGCCCTGCCTGCGACCGCGGCTGCGATCGCCGGAGCAGCGCCTCCACTCGCGCGAGGAACTCGAGCACGCCCACCGGCTTCACCACGTAGTCGTCGGCACCGAGCCGGAAGCCCTGCACCTTGTCGGCTTCCTCACCGCGCGCGGTGAGGATGAGCACGGGCATGGTGCCGCCGGCCCGCCGCACCCGGCGGAGCACCTCGTACCCCGTCAGCTCGGGAAGCATGAGGTCGAGCACCAGGAGGTCGGGTGTCCCGTCGCGTGCCATCGTGACGCCGGCAGTCCCGGTCTCGGCGTGCAGCACCTCGTAGCCCTCGACCTCGAGCGAAGTGCGAAGACCGAAGGCGAGGTCGGGGTTGTCCTCCACGAGGAGAACGCGTCTCATGCGGTTCCATCCTTTCCAGTGTTGAGCTCCACGACGAAGCGCGATCCGCCGGTGTCGGTTTCCTCGATCCAGGTGCGGCCGTCGAGGTCCTGCGCAAGCGCGCGGACCACGGCCAGCCCAATCCCGCTTCCGGCGATCGCGGAGTCGGCGGGCCGGCGAAGCCTGAAGTAGCCCTCCCACACCCGCTCCCGATCGTCGCGAGGAATCCCGGGACCCTGGTCATCGACCAGGATCCGGGTACGACCATTGAGGATCCGCGCTCCGATGGTCACCGTCTGCCCCCTCGGCCCATACTTGACCGCATTGTCGAGCAGGTTGAGGAGGATCTGCCGGAACGCGCCGGCGTCGGCCACGACGACGGCGCGCTCGGGGACATCGACCTCAAGCGCCACGTCGCGCGCGAGGGCCAGCGGACGGAACGCCTCGAGCGTGTCCTCGACCAGAGGGGCCAGCGGAAGGGACTCGCGATTGAGCGCGCGACGGGCGCCCCGGGCCCGCGAGAACTGGAGGGCATTCTCGACCAGCCGGATCAGGCGCCGCGCCTCCTGGTCGATGATCGCGAGCGATCGTTCCCGCTCCCCCCGCGAGCGCAGTCGTCCGAGCTTGAGCAGCTCGGTGAAGATGAGGATCTGGGAGAGCGGGGTCCGCAGCTCGTGCGACACGTTGGCGACGAAGCGGGACCGGGTCGCGATCAGCTCGTATTCCCGGCGGAGCTGGACCAGCGCCGCGACGACCAGCAGGGTGCTCAGCCCGAGCAGACCGAGCGCGATGGGTGTGGGCGAGCCGGGCACGCCGCCGATGACGAGGCGGGACGCCACGTCGGAGCGGAGCGCGAGGCGCACGCGCAGGTCCCCGAACTCGTTCCCGAGCCGCGCGCTCCCGCGATACGGCGAGTCATATCGCGCGGGAGACGCGAAGAGGGTCACGGAATCGTTCGATGCGACGATCAGCGAAAAGAGTGAGTCGGCGGCGAGATCTCCCGCGAGCGCCGGGGGAA
>DATEOL010000476.1:0-6974 GCA_035274025.1 Gemmatimonadales bacterium
AGCGGATGGGACTCATCCGGTTCGGCTCCCGGGTCGACGTCTTCGTTCCCGCCGGAGTGCAGGTCCGGGCCAAGGTGGGCGACGTTACCAAGGCTGGACAAACCGTCATCGCGGAGTGGCCATGACTGCTCCCATTCAGCCGGCACCGAAGCCGCGCGGCGTCCGCCGCGTCGTGTTCGTGGCACCGAGTGCCTTCACGCTCGGAAATCTTTTCTTCGGCATCTGGGCCATCGTGTCGGCCACGCGAGGCAACTTCGTGTGGGCCGGGTGGTTCATCGTGTTCGCCGGCATTCTCGACACCCTCGACGGGCGGGTCGCCCGCCTCTCGCGCACCAGCAGCCGCTTCGGGGCCGAGCTGGATTCGCTGGTCGACATCGTCTCGTTCGGTGTCGCGCCCGCGCTCATCATGTATTTCCTGGAGTTCCAGGCGGCGGGACGGTTCGGCTGGGTCGTGTGTTACATCTACATCGTGGCCGCCGCGCTCCGGCTGGCCCGGTTCAACGTGATGGTGGGCAGCACGCCGGCCGGCTGGTTCACCGGGCTGCCCTCCCCGGCCGCGGGCGTGTCGCTCGCGACCTGGTACCCGTTCAGCCAGACCGAGGTCTCGCGCACCGCGCTCGCGTGGCTCGACCTGCAGCACCAGGAGATCGTGCTCCTGATGATCCTGCTCTCGGTTCTGATGGTGAGCTCGGTCAAGTACCCCAAGTGGCCGCGGATCGGGTTCCGCAACGCGCGCGGGATCATCGCGCTCATCCTGCATATCGTGATCATCGGCGGCGCGATCCTGGTGCCATCGTCCTTCCTGTTCCCGTTCTGCATCGGCTACGCCGCGTTCGGCGTGCTCCGCTTCGCGCTCTACAGCGTGCTCGAGCGACAGGACCGCATGGCGCTCCGCAGCGCGGAGAGCTCCCAATCGATGGAGGATCATTCCCGGTGAAGACGTATCGCGTACATGTGCGGGTCATGCCGCGGGCGGGGTTGCTCGATCCCGCCGGCCAGGCGGTGGAGCACGCGCTCACCGCGCTCGGGTTCGCGGGCGCCACCAACGTGCACCTGGGCAAGGCCATCGCCCTCGACCTGGAAGGCGCCAGCGAGGCCGACGCCATCGCGCGAGCCCGCGCGATGTGCGACCGGCTGCTGGCGAATCCCGTCACCGAAGACTTCACCGTGGAGGTCGCGGCCTGATGCTACGCGTCGGCGTGGTCACCTTTCCCGGCAGCAACTGCGAGGGCGAGACGTTGCGCGCGATCGCGCGCGTGGGCGGCGAGCCGGTCGAGCTCTGGCACCAGGACACCAGCCTCAAGGGCGTGGACGTCGTGATCCTGCCCGGAGGGTTCAGCTACGGCGATTACCTCCGCTCGGGCGCCATCGCGCGCTTCAGCCCGATCATGGACCCGGTGCGCGAGCACGCCGCCGATGGCGGCGGCGTCATCGGCATCTGCAACGGGTTCCAGATCCTCTGCGAGGCGGGACTGCTTCCCGGCGCGCTGGTCCGGAATGGCGGCCTGCATTACGTCTCCCGTCCGGTCGACGTCCGCATCGAGCGCAGCGACAGCATCTGCACCCGCGCGTACCACCAGGGTGAGGTGATCCGGATCCCGGTCGCGCATGGCGATGGGCGATTCGTGGCGTCGGCCGATGAGCTCGCGGCGATCGAGGACGGAGACCAGGTCGTGCTCCGCTACGCCGGCGGGCGCATGCTCGACGCCGGGGGCAACCCGAACGAAGCCACCTCCGATATCGCCGGCATCTGCAACGCCACCGGGACGATCGTGGGGATGATGCCGCACCCCGAGCGCCTCGCCCATCCCGCGCTGGGATCGGACGCGGGCATCGGCGTATTCCAGTCACTGGTCCTGAGCCCAGCACCCGCCGCCTGAGCGCGGCCCGGAGGATGGTTCGATGAAGAGCAAGAACGAGGACGAATATTTCGCCCGCCGCGACGCGGAGCTGATCAACCAGACCCGCGAGAGCCAGGCCAATCTCCGCCAGCAGATGGAACGGGAGTCGCACAAGAACAAGTGCCCGCGCTGCGGTGGCCCCCTCACGACGGTGCAGCTCCACAAGGTGGAGGTGGACATCTGCCCCGAGGGCCACGGCACCTGGCTCGACGCCGGCGAGCTGGAAAAGATCATGAAGCACGAGGAGCCCGGGCTCCTCCGCCGCGTCTTCGATGACGTCGTCTCCGGTATTCGCGGGACGCGGAGACTGAAGTGAACGCGCTGGCCACCGCCCTGGAGCACAATCTCACCGCGGGTGAGTACGACCGCATTGTCGCGATGCTCGGTCGTGAGCCCACGCTCACGGAAATCGGCATCTTCTCGGCGCTCTGGTCGGAGCACTGCTCCTACAAGCATTCCAAGCCGGTCCTGCGGCGATTCCCGACCGAGGGCCCCCAGGTCGTCCAGGGCCCGGGCGAGAACGCCGGTGTGCTGCGGCTTCCGAACGGCTGGGCGGTGGCGTTCAAGATCGAGTCGCACAACCACCCCTCCGCCGTGGAGCCGTACCAGGGCGCGGCGACGGGCGTGGGCGGGATCCTGCGCGACGTGTTCACCATGGGCGCGCGGCCGGTGGCGGTGCTCAACTCGCTCCGTCTCGGCCCGCTCGACGAGCCGAGAAATCGCTACCTGTTCGCCGGCATCGTGCGCGGCGTGGGCGATTACGGCAACTGCGTCGGTGTCCCGACGCTCGCCGGGGAAGTGAACTTCGCGCCCGGCTATACCGGGAATCCCCTGGTGAATGCGATGTGCGTGGGCCTGCTGCGCGAGGATGAGCTGATCACGGCGCGGGCGCACGGAGTCGGCAACGTGCTGATCGCGGTGGGCGCGCGCACCGGCCGCGACGGGATTCACGGGGCGAGCTTCGCTTCCGAGGAGCTGACCGAAGCGAGCGAAAAGCGCCGCCCCCAGGTCCAGGTCGGCGATCCCTTCACCGAGAAGCTGCTCCTCGAGGCGAGCCTCGAGCTCATTCACGGCGGGCTGATCGTCGCCATCCAGGACATGGGCGCCGCCGGCCTCACCAGCTCGTCGGCCGAGATGGCCGCGCGGGGCGGCGTCGGGGTCGAGCTCGACACCAGCAGGGTCCCCGTGCGTGAATCGGGAATGACCGCGTACGAGATCCTGCTTTCCGAATCGCAGGAGCGGATGCTTGTCGTGGCCGAGCCGCATCGGGTGGCCGATGTCGAGGCGGTCTGCCGCAAGTGGGAGCTCAATTCGGCGGTGGTCGGCCAGGTCACCAGCGACGGCCTCTTCCACGTGATTCATGCTGGCGAGACCATGGCCGAGATTCCCGGCCAGCGCCTCGTCGACGACGCACCGGTCTATCACCCTGAGGCGAAGGAATCCCCCGAAGCGATCAAGCGGCGGGCCGCCCGGCCGACCCGGAAGCATCCCGATCCGACCACCGCGCTCGAACGGCTGCTCGACGATCCCTCCATCGCGAGCAAGCGATGGGTGTACGAGCAATACGATTCGAGCGTCCAGGGCAACACGGCTGTCGCGCCGGGAGACGGAGACGCAGGCGTCTTCCAGGTTCCTGGCGAGACATTCGGCATCGCCACCACGGTCGACTGCAATTCACGCTGGGTCGCGCTCGATCCGTACGAGGGCGGCAAGGCGACGGTCGCCGAAGCGGCGCGCAACCTCGCCTGCTCCGGCGCCGAGCCCCTGGGTGTCACCGACTGCCTCAACTTCGGCAACCCCGAGAAGCCGGAGATCTTCTTCCAGTTCCGCGAGGCGTGCCGCGGGATCAGCGACGCCTGCCGGGCCTTCAGCACGCCGGTGACCGGCGGAAATGTCTCCTTCTATAACGAGAGTCCGACCGGGGCGATCGATCCCACCCCGACGGTCGGGATGGTCGGGTTGCTCCGCGACGTGAGGCGCAGGGCGGCGTGCTCGTTCGCCGCCCCCGGAGACCTGGTCGTGATCGCCGGCGCGGCACCGCGCGGTCACCTCGGCGGTTCGTCCTACTGGGCCGGCGTCCTCGGATTCGTGGGTGGCGCGCCTCCACCGATCGACCTCGGCGCCGAACGCGCGCTGCAGCAGTTCCTTGTGGCCGCGATCCAGGCTGGCCTGGTGACCTCGGCGCATGACGTGTCCGATGGTGGCCTGGCTGTCACTTTGGCGGAGTGTTGCATGGGCGGTCCGTACGCTTCTCGCTCCCACGGCGCGAGCCTCGACCTCCGGACCTACGCGTCAGGGCTGGCCGTACCCGAGCTCCTCTACGGCGAGGACCAGGGCCGCGTAGTCCTCTCGCTGCCCGCAGCGAGACGCCACGACCTCGCGATGCTCGCACGCGAGCATGGCGTGCGCCTCTTCGGCGCGGGCAAGGTGACCGGGCACGGGACAGCCCTCGAGCTGCTCCTACCTGACGGATCGGTGGCCTGGGACGTGCAGGTCCTGCGGCGGATCTACATGGAGGCGATCCCGCGCCGAATGGCCGCGGTCGCTACCAGCATGGGTGAGGGACAGTAAGACATGTGCGGCATCGTCGGCATCTCCGGAATTCCTGACGCGGCCCGGCTCGCCTACCTCGGCCTCTACGCCCTGCAGCACCGGGGACAGGAGAGCTCAGGGATCGTCGCACTCGACGCGGACGGGGTTCCGCGGCTGCATCGCGGAATGGGCCTCGTCGGCGACGTGCTCAACGACGAGGTGCTGGCCGAGCTGCCGGGCGATGTCGCGGTCGGCCATACCCGCTACGCGACCATGGGCAGCACGGTGCTCGAGAATGCCCAGCCGCTGCTCGCCAAGTATCGCGGCGGCCCGTTCGCCATCGCCCACAACGGCAACCTCACCAACGCCGATGGACTCCGGAAAGAGCTGGTTGCCTCCGGATCGATTTTCAATTCGTCGTCGGACACCGAGACAATCGTCCACCTGGTGGCCCGGTCCCAGGCCAACGACGTCGAGGGACAGCTGCGCGACGCGCTCTCGAGAGTGGAAGGGGCCTACAGCCTCGTGGTGACCGTCGGTCGCACGATGTACGCGATCGTCGATCCCCACGGCTTCCGCCCGCTGGTCATCGGCCGGCTCGGTGAGGGGATCGTCGTCGCCTCCGAGACCTGCGCGCTCGACCTGCTCGGCGCCAGCGTGGTTCGCGAGCTCGAGCCCGGCGATTTCGTTCGCATCTCCGGGGGAGAAGTCGTCCCTCTTGCTCCGCTCGGCCGCGGGTCGGTCAATCGCTGCGTGTTCGAGCTGGTGTACTTCGCCCGCCCCGATTCGAAGGTGTTCGGCGAATCGGTTGACGGGGTGCGCCGCGAGCTTGGCCGCCAGCTCGCGCGGGAGCATCCCGCCCACAACGGCCAGGTGGTCTTCAGTGTTCCCGACTCCGCGAACGCGATGGCCCTGGGGTATTCCGAGGTCTCGGGAATCCGGCTCGAGCACGGCCTGATCCGGAACCATTATGTCGGCCGGACGTTCATTCACCCGACCCAGGCGCTTCGGGTGGCCAAGGTGCGGATCAAGTTCAATCCGGTGCGCGAAGTGATCGAGGGACGCTCGGTGGTCGTCGTCGACGACAGCCTGGTCCGCGGCACCACGAGCAAGGGCCTGGTGCAGATGATCCGGAGCGCCGGGGCGAAGGAAGTGCACCTTCGACTCGGTTCGCCGCCGATTACCGGTCCGTGTCACTACGGCATCGACACACCGACCCGCGAGGAGCTGATCGCCTCGACCCATTCGACCGAGGAGATCCGCCAGTTCCTCGGCGTCGATTCGCTCGGATATCTATCGCTCGAGGGCATGCTGCGCGCCGCCGGAAAGAGCGAGCGCTTCTGCCACGCGTGCTTTTCGGGCCGCTATCCAGTCCCCGTCGAAGACGACATCGTGAAGTTGCGCCACGCCTCCCCGATGGCAGCGAGCAAAGCATGAGCGACGGACTCGGCCAGCTGGTCTATTTCTTCGGGCAGGGCCGCGCCGATGGCACGGCCGCGATGAAGGACATCCTCGGCGGCAAGGGCGCCGGCCTCGCCGAGATGACGAATCTCGGGATTCCGGTCCCCGCGGGGTTCACCATCCCCGCATCGCTCTGCCAGCCCTACCTCGAGAACAACCAGTTCCCTCCCCGCCTCCGGAGCCAGGTCGACCAGGCCGTCGGTCGCATGGAAGCGGCGTCGGGCCGGGTCTTCGGCGGCCGGGAGCGGCCGCTGCTCGTGAGCGTGCGATCCGGCTCCGCGCTCTCGATGCCGGGCATGATGGACACCATCCTCAATCTCGGCCTCAACGACATCACCGTCGCGGCCCTCGCGACCGAGAGCGGCAACGAGCCGTTTGCCTGGGACTCCTACCGGCGCTTCGTGCAGATGTACGGCAGCGTGGTGAACGACCTCCCCAAGAAGGACTTTGCCGAACGGCTCGAGGCACGGAAGAAATCGGGCGGACACTCGCGCGACATCGACATTCCCGTCGCCGAGATGAAGGCGATGGTCGCGGAGTTCAAGGAGATCATCGGGCGCGCGACCGGCCGCAACTTCCCGGACAATCCCGTCGACCAGCTCTGGGGCGCGATCACCGCCGTCTTCGAGAGCTGGAACACCCGCCGCGCCCGCGACTATCGCGCCCTGCACGACATTCCCGACAGCCTCGGCACCGCGGTGAACGTGGTGACGATGGTCTTCGGCAACATGGGAGAGGATTCGGCTACCGGTGTCGCCTTCACCCGCAACCCGTCGACGGGCCAGAACGCGCTCTACGGCGAGTTCCTCACCAACGCGCAGGGCGAGGATGTGGTGTCGGGCGCCCGGACGCCGGAGCCGATCGAGGCGCTTAGCCGCACACTTCCCAAGGCCGCGGAAGAGCTGCGTCGGGTGGCTCGGACCCTGGAGCGGCATTTCCGCGACGTGCAGGACCTCGAGTTCACGATCGAGCGCGGCAAGCTCTTCATGCTGCAGACCCGCCGGGCCCAGCGCACCGGACACGCGGCGGTGACCATCGCTTGCGACATGGTGGACGAGGGATCCATCAGCGAGGAGGAAG
>DATEOL010000477.1:0-4058 GCA_035274025.1 Gemmatimonadales bacterium
CAATCCGGCAGTATCACGGGGACCGTCACGGACAAGTCGAACGCCCAGCCCTTTGCCGGCGCCATCGTCGAGGCGCGCGGATCCTCGGGCACCGTCGCCGGCTCCGCCACCTCGGGACCGAACGGCAGCTACCGGATCACCGGGCTTCCCGCGGGGACCTATACTGTGGGCGCGCGGTTCATCGGCTTCACGGCCGCGATCGCGCGGAACGTCGTCGTCGCGAGCGGTGGGACCGCCACGACCGATCTGGGGATCGAGCCCACCGTGATCCAGCTCGACCAGGTGATCGTCTCGGCGAGCCGCCGGGCCGAGAAACAGACCGACGCTCCGGCCATGTCGAGCGTGGTCCCCGAGGTCCAGATCACTGAGCGGCCGACACTCACGGTAACCGACCACCTCAAGGGACTGCCCGGCGTCGATATCTCCCAGGGCGGCCTGGTGCAGTCGAACGTGGTGGGCCGCGGCTTCAACAACATCTTCTCCGGCGCGACACTCATGCTGATCGACAACCGCTTCGCCGCGGTCCCGTCGTTGCGCGTGAACGTCCCGGCCTTCTTCCCAGCAGCCAACGAGGACATCGAGAAGATCGAGTTCGTCCTCGGTCCCGGCGCCGCGCTCTACGGCCCCAACTCCGCGAAGGGCGTGCTTGCGATCACCACGCGCTCGCCGATCTCGGCGCCCGGGACCACGGTCGGCATCGAGAGCGGCTTCCGCAGCGACTCGCGCCAGCCCGACGGCGCCACCTTCGACGGGGGCGCGGGGATGGTGCGCGCGACGGTCCGGAGCGCGGTTCGGCTGAGTGAGAAGTTCGGCGTCAAGATCTCGGGGGAATATCTCAAGGGCACCGAGTGGCGGATGCGCGACCCGGCCGAGCCCACGTCGCTGCCCCTCGCGGGCCAGCCGGCGATTCCGGGCCTCAATCCTGCCGACTGCAACGCCGAGACCGGCTGCCGTGACTTCGACCTCGAGAAATGGAACGTCGACGCGCGGGTCGACGTCCGTCCCGGGCCGGGCACCGAGCTGGTCTTCAACGCCGGCACCACCAACGCTGGAAGTTTGATCGAGTACACCGGCATTGGCTCCGCCCAGGCGCGCGACTGGCGCTACAGCTATGGCCAGGTGCGCTTCCGGTGGAACAACCTCTTCGTGCAGGGCTTCGGGAATTTCAGCAACGCGGGTGACAGCTTCCTCTTCCGGAGCGGCCAGCCGGTCATCGACGAGTCGCGGGTGTACGGCGCCCAGATCCAGCACGGCGTCGATATCGGCAGCAAGGAGAGCCTGCTGTACGGCATCGACTACGCCTACACCGACGCGCGCACCGAGGGCTCGATCAACGGCCGCAACGAGAACGACGACACCATCCGCGAGACCGGTGCGTACATCCACAGCACCACGCGGTTCTCGCCCAAGCTCGACCTGGTGCTGGCGCTCCGCTGGGACGACCACAGCCGGCTGGATGACTCGCACTTGTCACCCCGCGCGGCGATCGTGTTCAAGCCGTCGGAGGACCAGAGCTGGCGGGTCACCTTCAACCGCGCCTTCTCGACCCCGAGCAACAACAACCTCTTTCTCGACATCCTCGCCGCGCCGAACGTCGGCGGCTCCCCGTTCAACGTGCGGGCGCTCGGCGTGCCCCAGAGCGGTTTCCACTTCCGCGGGTACTGCGGCGCCGGGGGCGTGTCGGATCTCTGCATGCGGTCACCGTGGCCCGGTGTGCCCAACCAGGCGCTGCCGGCACAGGCCGCCTCGCTCTGGGGGGTCGCGCGCGGCATCGTCCTGCAGCAGCTGGCGAATAATCCCCAGCTTCCCGGACCGGCCAAGGCGGCCATCGCCGCGGCGCTGAACGCGATGAACCCGACCGCGGCACAGGTGGGGACCGCCTTCCGCACCCTCAACACGACGAGCGGCCAGTTCGAACCCTCGAGCCCGGACGCCGTGGCGGACATCGAGCAGCTGAAGGCCGAGATCTCCAACTCGTTCGAGCTGGGCTACAACGCGATCCTGTCCAACAAGCTCCGGCTGTCGGCGGCGGCCTGGTACGAGAAGAAGGAGAATTTCGTCGGCCCGCTGATCGTGGAGTCGCCGAACGTCTTCCTGGATGGGGCGTCGACTGGCGCGTTCTTCGTCGGCAGCCCGGCATGGCAGGCGCTGGCCCAGCAGCTGATCCCGGTCATCGGTGAGGCAGGGTTCACCCAGCTTACCACTACGGTGGTCACCGGCATGGCCTCAGTCCCGCTGGCGACCGTGGTGCCGGACTCGCCACTCACCAGTTCAGGCGACATGTTCCTCACCTACCGGAACTTCGGCAAGCTCGATCTCTGGGGCACCGACCTCTCGTTCGACTACCTGCTCAACGATCGGTGGTCGATCTCCGGCATGTGGTCGCACGTGAGCGATGACTTCTTCTCGGCGGAAGAGGTCGAGGGACCGACCGACGTGGCACTCAACGCGACGTCCGACAAGGTGGCCTTCACCGGGCGCTATCGTCAGGGCGTGTACGGTCTCGCCGCCGAGGCGGGCGTGCGCTACACCAAGGGCTTCCCGGTGAATTCCGGTGTGTACGTCACCGAGCTCAATGCCGATGGCACCCGGAGGTCGATCCCCGACTGGACCGTGTTCGACGCGCAGGTGTCGTATCGCTTCAAGTTCGGCCTCATGGCCTCACTGGTTGCGCAGAACCTGTTCAACGAGAACTACGCGACGTTCGTCGGCATCCCTCAGCTGGGCCGGCTGGTGCTGACGAAGCTCCAGTACGAATTCTGACGGACCAGGCGGCGGGCGGGCGGGCAGACGGGCAGGCGGGCGGGCGTCTGCCCGTCTGGCTTCCGTGGGTAGGGCCATTCGCGCTCTACATGCTCCTGCACGGCCTGGTGCCGCAGGACTTTCTCGCGCCAGACCTCAACCAGGCGCTGCGGCTCCTGATCGTCGGCGGATTCCTGTATTTCGTCTCGCGTTCGGTGATCGACCTCCGGCCCGGGATGCCGCTGCAGAGCATCCTGATGGGGGTCGGGGTGTTCATCATCTGGATCGGCCCCGACGTGCTCTTTCCGGGGTACCGCCAGGCTGTGCCCTTCAACAACGGCATCGTGGGGCATCCGGAAAGCTCGTTCCCCGAAAGCGCGCGCACCGACGTGCTCGCCGTGATCCTTCGCGCAGTCCGGGTGACGTTCCTGGTCCCGGTCGTGGAAGAGCTGTTCTGGCGCGGCTGGCTTCCGCGCTGGGCCATCGACCAGGATTTCCGGAAAGTGCCCCTGGGGACCTTCACCCCGGCGATCTTCGTCGTGACCGCGCTGCTCTTCGCGAGCGAACACGGGTCCTGGTGGGATGTGGGACTGCTCGCAGGTATCGCCTACAACTGGTGGATGATACGGACCCGGAGTCTCGGCGACTGCATCCTCGCCCATGCGGTGACCAACGGGTGCCTCGCGGTGTACGTGGTGACGCAGGGCCGCTGGGAGTACTGGTAAGGGCAGGAGCCTGTTGGTTGAAACTCGAATAACGGGGATCCCGAAGGGCAAGACATGAAAACCAAATTCTTCGCGTTGTTCGCACTGATCGCTTCGCCTCTCCACGCCCAGGATGCGGCCGAGAAGGACGCCGTCCTCAAGGTCGTGAACCAGCTCTTCGACGGCATGCGGAAGCACGATTCCGCGATGGTCCGCGGGGCGTTCGCGACCGAAGGGCGCCTGCTCTCCATCTCGGAGAAGGACGGCTCGCTTCGCATCATCACGCCGGAGCAGTTTGCCACTGCCGTGGGCCGCGCGGCCGGGACCCAGCCGTGGAATGAGCCGATCTACGACCCGGAAGTCCGGATCGATGCCAGGGTCGCGACGGTGTGGGCCTGGTACGATTTTCTGGCCGGCGACAAATGGAGCCACTGCGGCATCGATGCCTTCCAGCTCGCCAAGCTCGCCGAGGGCTGGAAGATCACTCAGCTGGTCGATACCAGGTATCAGACGGGATGCAAGACTCCCGCAGCCCCCAAGTAGGCCTATTGACGATTGACGTCTGACGATTGACGATTGCAGGTTGGCGGACATCGCACGACGCAATCGTCA
>DATEOL010000478.1:0-6200 GCA_035274025.1 Gemmatimonadales bacterium
GTGATCCTGACCTCCTGGGAGCACATCGGGGTCGGACCGACTTCGCAGACCTTGAACCCGACGCTCGACTGCCCTCCCTTGGCCCCCCGGTATTCATAGCTGCCCGAGTTGGGCACGGTCGCGATCAGGGATCCATTCATCAGGATCGAGACGCTTCCGGTCTCCGCACCTTTCCACGTCAGGTCCGCCACCGATTTTCCTCTCACCCGGTAGCTGGTCGCTGACAGAACCAGCCCGACCTCGACATCCTTTGTCGTCGTGCTTGTTGCGCCCGCATCGTCGGTCACGGTCAGGCTGATCCGGTAGATCCCACCCAGCAAGTAGCTGTGCGACGGGTCGCTCGAGCTCGCCGAAATCGCTGATGCGCCATCGCCGAAGGCCCACTCCCACCGCGAGACCGTACCATCGGCATCCCGGCTTGCGTCGGTGAATGCGCAGGCCAGGCGGGCACACGCTGCCGAGAAGCCGGCGACGGGTACTTCATTGGCCGGTGGCGGGGGTGGCGGCGGCGGTGATGCGACGGAGACCACCACATCCCGCCACACCGTTGCCTGGGCACCGGCATTGTCCACGGCGACCAGGGTCACGCGGAAGGTCCCAGCAGCAGCGAACACGTGGGCGGGATTTCGCGTGGCGCTGGCGCTGCCGTCGCCAAAGGTCCACTGCCAGGATGCGACAGTCCCATCGCTGTCCGAGCTCCGATCCACAAAGTCGCAGGTCAGCCCGGCACAGGTGAACGAAAAGTCGGCCGTGGGACTGACATTGCCGCCACCCGCGGGCGCAGAGACATAAAGGAGGTCCCCCGATGTAGATCCTCCCTTGAGCGTCCCAACACCCGATACGGCCCGCTTGGTAGTCAGGGCGGCAAGTGCATCCCGTACGCCCTGCGGCGTGGCCGCCTGATGCTGTTCCAGGTAGAGGGCGACGGCGCCCGCCGTGTGGGGTGCCGCCATAGAGGTCCCGCTCTTCACCGTGCTGGCCGAGTCATTGGCAAGCGAGACGGAATTGATCGACACCCCTGGAGCATGCCAATCGACGCAGGAACCGAAGTTGGAGAAGCTTGCCGCCACATCGTTGGCATCGCTCGCCGCGACGGTGATCGCCTCCGCAACCCTGGCCGGGGAGTAGAAACACGCCTCGGTGTGGGCATTGCCCGCGGCGGCGACCACCGTGATACCGGCGGCGACTGTCCGCCTCACGGCTTGGTCGATGACGTCATCCGGACCTCCGCCCAGCGACATGTTCGCGACGGCAGGCCGCGCGGCGTGCGCGACGAGCCAGTCGAGGCCGGCCAGAACCGTGCTCGTGCTTCCGGCCCCCGAGCAATTGAGAACTTTGACCGAGACCAACTGGACGTCCTTCGCCACGCCGTACCTGGTTCCCCCTACCGTGCCGGCGACGTGGCTTCCATGACCATAGCAATCCGAGCCGTCACCACCGAAGGCGTCGAAACCGAAAGTGGCCCGACCACCAAAGTCCGTGTGACTATATCGAATCCCGCTATCGACGATGTAGGCGGTGACCCCGCGGCCGGTCGCGCTGGACGCAAAGCGTCCGTCCAGGGGAATGGTCCGCTGATCCAGGCGATCGAGCCCCCATGGCACGCTCGGCTGAGCATCACTCCAGTCCTGAGTCTGAATGAGGGCATCGGGCCCGACGAGCTCGACGAAAGGATTCTGGCGGATGCCGAGGAGTGCCTGCTCCGGGAGCGAGGCCGCGAATCCTAGAACCACGTTGTGAAATCGACGGTAGATCTGTCCTCCCTGACCGACAACCAGTGCGGTTGCCAGGGCATCGGCCCCGGGGGTGCCCGGACGAAAAACAACCACATACTGCTTGCGGGCCTGGTCCTGACCGCCTACAGACAGAAGGGTCGCGGGGGTGGGTTCAGTCGGACCGGACGGGGTCCTCTCATCGACGCATGCGGTAAGGACGATCCCGGCAACGAACCAGAGAGCGCGGCGCACTTCGACCTCCTTCGTACGGTTGTCCCTGTGGTCTGTCTGACACGGCAGACTACAGGACCAGTGGGCGAAATCCGGGCAGGACCTCACACGGTCCGGCTCCAGTCAAGCGATTGCGATTGAGTGGATTACCAGAAAACGCGGGTGCATCTGCCACCGCGAGGCCAGATGCAAAGCAAGAAGTGTTCGAGATTATTTACAGAGAGTCAGGCCGAAAGCCTAAGAGAAACAATGTGTTGCAGATTAGCATGTATTAATTTTTGACAACAACGAAACGGACCGGCTATTTCCCGACGCAGAACCGGCTGAAGACTCGGTCCAGCACCGTATCTACATCGATCGCGCCAATCAGCTCGTCCAGCGCGATCGTCGCCTGCCGAACATGATGTGCCACCAGAACCGGCTCGCCCTCAGGCCCCAGCAGCTCGTGGGCCTGCTTCAGCTCCGCCAGCGCGCGCTCCAGCGCATGGCGGTGCCGCTCCCGCGTCAGCATCGGCTCGAGATCCGCGTGGGCGAGCTTCCCCGACTCGAAAAGAGCCGAGGAGACGGCCCGTCGCAGGTGTTCGAGGCCTTCTCCCGTCGCTGCTGAGACGCGCAGCTCGCCTTCTCCGGGCTCGCCCGCCCGCTGATCCGCCTTGGTCCGGAGCAGGAGTGATGGCCGGGAGTCGAGCAGCGCGAGATCTGCCGGCTCTGGATCTCCATCAGCTTCGACGCAGACCAGCACGAGGTCCGCGGCGGCGAGGTAGCGCCTGCTCACGTCAACTCCGAGCCGGTCGAGCGCCCCAGGCGCATCCCACAGTCCCGCCGTGTCGGCGAGTCGCACCGGCCAGCCCTCGAACTCCACCTGGGCTTCGATCGTGTCGCGCGTCGTGCCTGGCACCGCGGTCACCAGCGCGCGTTCGGTGCCGAGCAGCGCGTTGAAGAGCGACGACTTCCCGACGTTGGGCCGGCCGGCGAGCACCACGAGGGCGCCCTGGGTGAGCCGTTCCCCCACCGGCGCAGTCGCCAGCAGCTTCGTCACGTCAATCGAGAGCGCCTCGGCGGTCGTGACGATCCGCTCCCGTGGAATGGGCCCATCGTCTTCCTCGGGAAAGTCCACGTCGTAATCGAGCAAGGCGAGCAGGTCGAGCATCCGATCCCTGAGGCCTGCGATCCGCCGCGACAGCCCCCCGTCCAGTTGATGCAGCGCGGCGCGTGCCTGCGCCACTGCAGTCGCGTCGATCAGGTCACCGATCGCTTCGGCCTGGATCAGGTCCAGCTTCCCATTGAGCAAGGCGCGACGGGTGAACTCTCCCGGAAGGGCCGGCCGCGCCCCGCCGGCCTGGAGAGCCGCCAGGAGCCGCGCAGGCACCACCAGGCCGCCGTGACAGGTGCACTCGACGGTGTCGTCGCCCGTGAAGGAATTGGGTGCCGAATAGGCGAAGTAGAGGCCCCGGTCGATCAGGTCTCCACTCTGGTCTACAAACGCAGCGAGCCGGCCCATACGAGCCGGCTCGACTGAGAATTCCTCGATCACCTTCGCCGCGATCTCGAATGCCCCTACGCCGGAAAGCCGAACGAGAGCGAGCGCCGAACGGCCAGGCGGAGTTGCCAGCGCAACGATGGGATCCGAGAGCACGGCCTACAGTCTACAGTCAACGGTGGACGGTCGACAGTAGACCGTCGATCGTTCACCGCTTGGTGCTCACCGTTCTGGCCACCGCCATCTTCTGGCGTTCCTTCGCAATCATCCACTGCTGCGGGATGCTCGCGACGTTCTGCACCGCGTAGTATAGGTTGAGTCCCGCCGGGAAGTTGAAGAACAACACCGTCATCATCACCGGCATCATGTAGAGCATGGTCTTCATCTGGGGCGTCGACTCCATCCCCAGCTGCCCGATCTTCGACACCAGGTACATCGACAGCCCCATCAGGACGGGAATGATGAAGAGCGGATCGCGCATCGAGAGGTCGCTGATCCACAGGAACGGCGCGCCCCGGAGCTCGATCGTGTTCTGGAACACGAAGAAGAGCGCCAGCAGGATCGGCATCGGGATCAGCATCGGCCAGCACCCGCCGAACGGATTGACGTTGTGCTCCTTGTAGAGCTTGAACATCTCCTGCTGGAGCTTCTGGGGGTCGTTCTTGTACCGCTCCTGCAGGTCCTTCATGAGCGGCTGGACTGCCTGCATCGCCATGCTCGAGCGCATGGCCTTCTGGTTGAGCGGCCAGAGGGCGAGACGGACCATGATGCCGAACAGGATCAGGCCGACCCCATAGGCGATTCCCAGCGAATGCATCTTGACCAGCAGCCAGCGGCCCGCCACAGCCACCGGACGGATGATGGTGCGGAAGCCCGGCCAACCATATGGGTTCACGTCGTAGAAATCGTGACCCATGGCCCGGAGCCGGTGGTACTCCAGCGGACCGGCGTAGAGCGCGTAGTGGAACTGACCGGCGGCCGGGAGCGGGAGGCTCGCCCGAATGTCCGCCTCCGCCGGCCGCTTCCGCGTATCGGTCGGCATCGCCCGTAGCGCGGTGAGCCGACCGGCGCTGCCCGAGGCCGTGGAATCCACCGCGAACAGGGCCGCCACGAAGTACTTCGACTTGACCGCCACCCATTCGAATGGTCCGGCGAGGTCGGTCGGCGCCGCCCGTGACAGGCTGCCGATCGCGTGCTTCTCGCTTTCCTTGACGCCCTTGGTGACGATCGCGAGCTCGCGCTGGTGCAACGCCGAATCCGATTCGGAGTTGCGGACCGTCGGCCCCAGCCCGATGAGCAGGGTCCCGCCGTTGAGGCCGAGGCCCGTCACCTGCCCTGTCACTCCCACCAGGTAGTTGTCGGGCGTGAACCGGTAGGTGACCGTGATCCCGATCTGGCCCCGCGCCGCCTGGAGCGTGAGCACCGCCCCGCCGCTCCCCACGTCGAGGGACTCGCTCGATGGCGTGAAGTCCCAGTCCTGGAAGCTCACCGTGTCGCCGCTCGAAAGCAGCGCCAGGCCGAGAAGGTCGGAGTGCGCGGTGACGAGGTTGACCGGCACGTCGCCTTCACCCTTGGCCATCGACTTGTACTGGGAAAGCGTGGCCTCGACGAGTCGCGCCCCCCGCGTGCTCACGCCGTAGGTGTAGAGCGGGCCGGTCACCTTCACGACCCGTTCGGCCACCTGCGCCACCGTGCTATCCAATGGGGGCGCCGGTGGGAGCGCGGGAGGCGGGGCCGCCGTGACGGGCGCCGCCGGGGCATTCGTGATGGGCCGGTTCGACAGCGGGGTACGCTTGAACAGCACCGCCGGCAACATGGCGATGGCCATCATCAGGATGACGGCCAGGATTACGCGACGATCCATGGTCTGGAATGCATCGAGAGGTCGGAAATCATGGGACCGGGTCGAATCCGCCCGGATTGAACGGGTGGCATCGCGCGATCCGCTTCATGCCCATCCAGCTTCCACGTACCGCTCCGTACCGCGTGACGGCTTCGAGGGTGTACTGGGAGCAGGTCGGGGTGAAGCGGCAGCTCGGAGGCAATGCCGGAGAGATCACCCGTTGGTACCCGCGAATGAGGAGCGCCACTACGCGCCGAGGCCAGGAGAGGATTCCGAACGTCATGCCGCGCCGGCCCGCCACTCGGCGAGCTCGGCGCGGAGGAGGGCGAACGACGCGCCATAGGCGTCACGCTTCGCCCTGATGATCACGTCCCACGCCGGGTGCCCCGGTTGGAGGTCGCGGCGCCAGATCTCCCGCAGGCGGCGCCGCAAACGATTGCGGGCCACCGCGGTGGACTGGAACTTCGGAACAATCAGTCCCATGCGCGGCTGGCCCGCTGTGTTGTTCATCCAGATCACGTCGATGTGACGCAGCCGCCGCCGCTCTCCCTGCTCCAGGATTCGCCGGTATTCCGCGGACGATCCCAGTCGCCGGGCGCCCGGCAGCGCCTCGCCTGGCGTCAGGAGCCTCCGTGCTTGTTCGGCACCCGCACCGTGAGCCGCTTCCGGCCCTTCTTGCGACGACGCGAGAGCACCTCACGTCCCCAACGATCCTTCATCCGGGCCCGGAAGCCATGAGTCTTGATCCGGCGCTTGTTCCGTGGCCTGTAAGTCGGCTGCATGCTTCCTCCAGTGAGCCCGGAAAGCTAGCTCCATGAAGGGCTTAGATCAAGCGGGGGTTAGTTACCGGTTCCCGGTTCCAAGTGCGGTGCCGGGTGCGCGGTGCTGTGCTCGATGCGATGGTGCCGGGTGCCCGAAGTACCAGGTGAGT
>DATEOL010000479.1:0-8294 GCA_035274025.1 Gemmatimonadales bacterium
AGGTTCAGGTTGCGGCGCAGGACATGGAGCATGTGGTTCCCGCCGATGCTCAATCCATCGCCGTCGCCGGTGATCATCCAGACGTCGAGCTCGGGATTGGTGAGCTTGACGCCGGTGGCGATCGCGGGCGCGCGCCCATGGATGGTGTGGAATCCATAGGTGGACATGTAATAGGGAAACCGCGACGAGCAGCCGATGCCCGACACGAACACCGTCTTGCCCCGCTCGGCCTGCAGATCGGCCATCACTTTCTGCACCGCCTTGAGAATCGCGTAGTCCCCGCAGCCGGGGCACCAGCGGACTTCCTGATCGGTGGCGTAGTCCTTGGGGGCGAGTATCGCTGACATGTCAGAGCTCCGCGGCGGCCCGGATGGCGGGCACCAGTTCGGACACCTTGAAGGGCTTGCCGGTGACCTTGGAGAAGCCCTCCGCCGGAAGCAGGAAGGTGCTCCGCAGGATGGTCACCAGCTGTCCGTTGTTCATCTCGGGAACCAGGATGCGATCGAACCCGCGCAGCAGGTCACCGAGGTTGCGCGGGAACGGATTGAGGTAGCGCAGGTGAATGTGCGACGCGTCGATCCCGTCGGCGCGACACCGCGCGACGGCGGCGCGGATCGGGCCATAGGTGGAGCCCCACCCCACCACGGCAACCTTGCCTTGTTCGGGGCCGAGGGTCGTCGTCTGGAGAGGAATGTCGGCCGAGATGCGGGCGATCTTCTCGGACCGCACGCGTGTCATCTTCGCGTGGTTCTCGGGATCGTAGGAGATGTGTCCCGAGTTGTAGTTCTTCTCGATGCCGCCGATGCGGTGCTCGAGTCCTTCGGTGCCCGGGATCGCCCACGCGCGCGCCAGCGTCTCGGGGTCGCGCACGAAGGGATGGAAGCCTTCCTTCTCGGTGCGGTACTTCACCGGGAAATCGGGGATCGCGTCGACGTCTGGCACCGGCCAGGGCTCCGCGGCGTTGGAGAGGTAGCCATCGGTGAGCAGGATGACCGGCGTCATGTGCGTCAACGCGATCCGCACCGCCTCGATCGCGACATCGAAGCAGTCGGCCGGCGTCGAGGACGAGATCACCGCGAGCGGGCTGTCGGCGTTCCGTCCGTAGACGGCCTGGAACAGGTCCGATTGCTCGGTCTTGGTGGGCATGCCGGTCGATGGACCGGCCCGCTGGCTGTTCACGATGACGAGCGGCAGCTCGGTCGTGATCGCGAGGCCCATCGCCTCGGTCTTGAGCGCGATGCCAGGGCCGGAGCTCGACGTGACGCCGAGGGCGCCGGTCCAGGATGCGCCGATGGCCGAGCAGATCGCGGCGATTTCGTCTTCGGCCTGGAAAGTCAGGACCCCGAGATGCCGCATCCCCGCCAACGCGTGGAGCAGTCCTGACGCGGGCGTGATCGGGTAGGAGCCGAAGAAGAGCCGCTCGAGTCCTGCCTTCTGGACGCCGGTGAGGAGACCGAACGCGAGCGCCTCCGTCCCGCTGATCGCGCGATAGGTGCCGGGCTCGAGGTCGGCGGGACGAACCGCGTAGCCCTGGATGTGGGTCGGCATCTCGGCAGTTTCGCCGAAGGCATTGCCGGCGTTGAGCGCGGCGATGTTGGCGTCCGCGATCGGCGGTGACTTGGCGAACTTCTTCCGGAGCCAGCGCACCGTGGCGGTGTGATCGCGGTCGTACATCCAGAGCATCAGACCCAGCGCCCACATGTTCCGGCAACGCAGCGCTTCCTTGGAGGACACGCCGTGCTCCTTCACCGCCGCCTGCGTCAGCCGGGTGATGTCGAGGGGCAGCACCCGATACGGCGCGAGCACCTCGGTCCCGATCGGATTCTCGGGGTAGCCGGCCTTCTCCAGGTTCCTCGCGTTGAAGGCGCCGGTGTCGAGCACGATCAGGCCGCCGACAGCGAGGTCCTTGATGTTGGTGACGAGGGCTGCCGGGTTCATGGCGACGAGGACGTCGAGCATGTCGCCCGCGGTCAGGATGTCCTGGGACCCGAAATGGATCTGGAAGGACGAGACGCCGAACGTGGTCCCGGCCGGTGCACGAATCTCGGCCGGGTAGTCGGGGAAGGTCGCCAGGTCACTGCCGGAGAGCGCGGTTTCCATCGTGAACTGGGTCCCGGTGAGCTGCATGCCGTCGCCGGAATCCCCGGAGAAGCGGATGACGACGGATTCACGCAGCTCGCGATCGACTGGAGTGGTCGCGGTCATGCCTTCAATTATAGCGTGAGACGTGAGCGGTGAGACGTGAGACGGCTTTGCCACGGAGTCCCCGTCTCACGGCTCACCTCTCACGGCATTGCCCTAGCCCCGGCCGTGACACAGATGCATAATTGCGGAAGAAATGCCCACCCTGGAAGAGCGTCTACTCCAAAGCCTGGAAGGCCGATACGCCATCGAGCGCCCCCTCGGCGCCGGCGGCATGGCCGTGGTGTATCTCGCCCGTGACGTGCGGCATGACCGCCATGTCGCGGTCAAGGTCCTGCGCCCCGAGGTGTCGGCCGAGATCGGTGCGGAGCGATTCCTCCGCGAGATCAAGATGGCCGCCGGCCTCACTCACCCGCACATCCTGCCGGTGTACGACTCCGGCCAGGCCGGAGACCTCCTTTTCTACGTCATGCCGAGCATGGAAGGGAATTCGCTTCGCGAGCGGCTCGACAAGGAGAAACAGCTTTCCCTCGAGGTGGCGCTCCGCATCGCGCGCGAGGTGGCATCGGCCCTCGACTACGCCCACCGGCACAAGGTGGTCCACCGCGACATCAAGCCCGAGAACATCCTGCTGCACGACGGCGCAGCGATGGTGGCGGATTTCGGCATCGGCAAGGCGCTGACGTCGGGCGGGTCCATCACCAAGACCGGAATCGCGATCGGGACGCCATCGTACATGAGCCCGGAACAGGCGTCCGGCGAATCCGAAGTCGATGGACGCAGCGACCTCTACAGCCTGGGCTGCGTGCTGTACGAGATGCTCACCGGCGAACCGCCGTTCACCGGCCCGAACGTGCAGGCGATCATCGCGAAGCGGTTCATGTCACCGATCCCGAAGATCCGGGCGACGCGCGATGTCCCGGAGCCGGTGGACGCCCTGGTGAGCCGCACCCTGGCCCGCACGCCGGTCGACCGCCCCGCCTCGGCGGGGGCGCTGGCCGAAGCGATCGAGCAGCTCCTTCGCGGCGGGAACCGGACCACGCCGACGGGAAGCACGACGGAAGGGCGCGCGGCGCAAAAATCGGTCGCGGTCATGCCCCTCACCAACATGAGCGCGGACCCGGAGAACGAGTACTTCAGCGACGGGATGACGGAGGAGATCATCAACGCGCTGGCGAAAGTGCCGGGCTTGCAGGTTGCCTCGCGCAGCTCCTGCTTCGCGTTCAAGGGGAAACCGATCGACGTTCGCGAAGTGGGCGACAAGCTCGGCGTCGCGACCGTGCTCGAAGGAAGCGTGCGAAAGATCGGCAACCGGATCCGGATCGCGGCCCAGCTCGTCTCGGTGGAGAACGGCTACCAGCTGTGGTCGGAGACCTTCGACCGGCAGCTCGAGGACGTGTTCGCGATCCAGGACGAGATCTCCCGCGCCATCGCGGACGCGCTCAAGCTGCGTCTCGTTCGCGACCAGAACGCGCTCGTCGCGCATCCGACCAACCTCGAGGCCTACAACAACTACCTCAAGGGCCGTTTTCATTTTTCCCGGGATACGGAAGCGGGACTCCGGAAGAGCCTGGAGTTCTACCAGCACGTGCTGCTGCAGGACCCGGGCTACGGCCGCGCCTACGCAGGCATCGCGGACTGCTGGTGCAGCCTCGCGGACGACTGGGTCGCGCCGGACGACGCCTATCCGCGCGCCAAGTCTGCCGCGCAGCGGGCGCTCGAGTTCGATCCCGACCTTGCCGAGGCGATGACGTCATTGGGCAAGGTGCTGGCCTGGTACGAATGGAACTTCGCGGCCGGCGAGCAGCACCTGCGGCGCGCGGTCGCGCTCAACCCGAACTACGCCGAGGCGCACTGGTCGTTCGGCAGCGTCCTGCCGGCGGTCGGATTGCTGGATGAGGCGATCGGCGAGATGCGGAAGGCGCTGGTCCTCGATCCGCTGTACCCGCAGTACAGTCGCTGGCTGTCGCGCTTCCTGCTCTACGCCGGCCAGCTCGACGCCGCGATGGACCAGGGACAGCAGACGCTCGAGCTGGCGGAAGATTCCTTCCAGTCGTACCTCGATATCGGATGCGCGTGGTTCGAGCGGGGCGAAGCCGAGCGGGCGATGGAGTGGTTCCGGCGCGGGCAGTCGCTCAAGACCGCGGTGCGGGCGTACGACGCGCACATCGTGCGGGCGCTCGCGGCGCTCGACCGGCTGGAGGAAGCCCACGAGATCATGACGCGGCTGGAGGATGAATCGAAGCGGACCTACATGCGCTCGGAGGTGCTGGCGATGGGCTACGCCAGCCTCCAGGACTACGACCGCGCGTTCAGGTGCCTGGAGAAGGCGTATCAGGCGCGCTCAGCCGGACTGATCTACCTGCACGTCGACCAGGCCTACAAGGCGCTGCGCTCCGACCCGCGGTTCGCGACCCTGGTGGGACGCATAGGACTTCGGTAAGAGGTGAGCGGCAAGACGTGAGAGGAGGGTCGCGAGAGGTGTGGCGGCGGGGCCGTCCCACCTCTTACGTCTTAAGGGATTACGGATGGACTCCCGTCGGGTTGGCCTTGCCCGCGGTCGTATTATCGCCCAGTTGACCAGCCTGATTGTTACCCCAGCAGATGCCTGAACCGAGAGTGGTTCGGGCGCAGGTATTCACGTCCCCGGCGGTGATCTCCGAGAGGGAGAGGGTGCCGAAGACGGCCGTGGGCACACGCCGGTCGGTCCCGGTTCCGTCCCCGACCTGCGCGTTGGAGTTCTCGCCCCAGCAGAAGGCCGTGGCTTGCGCGGTGATTCCGCAGGCATGGGAAGTCCCGGTGCTGACCCGGGTGTAGACCCGCCCGCCGGAGACCAGGCCCGGCTCGCTCCGCTGAGTCGTGGTGTTGTCACCGAGCTGGCCGGAAGCGTTGGCACCCCAGCACCAGAGGGCCCCGGCGTTGTCGATCGCGCAGCTGAAGTTTCCGCCCGCCGACACGTCAACGAATTGAGCCGAGCTGCTGACCGGTCCCGGGAGCAGGTGACCATCCAGGGTGCCGTCCCCGAGCCGTCCGCTGGCATTGGAGCCCCAGCAGAGGATGGCACCGTCGGTTCGAAGCCCACAGGTGTGGGCGCCGCCCGCGCTGATCCGGCTGAATACGTGCCCTCCGCCAACCGCCGAGGGTGTCCGGCGCGTGGTCTGCTGACCGTCTCCCAGGCGTCCGTTTGCCCCACTCCCCCAGCAATACGCCTTGCCGTTCAGGTCGATCGCGCAGGTGTGGCTCGCGCTCGCGCTGATCTGCTTGAAGACCAACCCACCGGCGACCGGCGCAGGAACCGCGCTGGCGCTCGAGCCCCCGTTGCCCAGCTCGCCGTTGGTGTTGATGCCCCAGCACCATGCCGCGCCGGCCGAGTTGAGTCCGCAGGAGTGCCCCAGTCCCGTGACAATCGAGTCGAACGTGATGGCGCTGTTGACGACGTGGGGAACCGAATCCTGGCTGACTATCCCTCCGACGCCCATTTGTCCCACTGAATTGTCGCCCCAGCAGCGGGCCTGATGATCGGCCCCAATGGCGCAACTGTGCGCGCCACCCGGCGTGATGGCAATCACCGGCAGGTGGACGGCGGTCGCGTTCAGTACCACCTGGGGTCCGTTGGGGGTCGACGCCGTGAGTGTGGTGGCGCCGGGGACATACCCGAGGCGCCACGCCGTGAGGCGCGAGATGCCTTCGGCATCGGAAATGGCTGATCCGACCGCCGTGCCGCCATCCGCGGGTGTGAACGTGACGGCGAGGCCGGTGATGAGGTTGCCGAACGCGTCGGCCACCTTGACCGACGGCGCGATCGCGACCGCGGAGAGAATCGTGGCGGTCTGACCGTCGCCCGAGAGAACCGTGAGCTCCGCGGGTGGACCAACGACCGCCGTCGCCTGAAACAGCACCGGCGTCGCGAGACCCTCGACCGCTGCCGAAAGGGTGTTCTGACCAATGGTCTTGCCCATGGTCCACGCCCCGACCGTGGCGATGCCTTGCGCGCTGGTCACCGGGTCGGCGGCGATGACACTGCCGCCACCGCTCGTGACGGTGAAGGTCACCTGAACACCGACCACTGGATTGCCGGATCCATCGGTGACTTTCACGGACGGTGCGACCGGAACGGCGGTACCCGCCGGCGTTGTCTGGCTGCCGCCGCCGTTGACGCTCGCGACGGTCGGAGGTCCCGCGGTCAGGTTCACGGCGCTGGAGATGGCGGCCGAAAGGCCAGGCGCGCTGAACCGGAGCGTCCGGGTTCCCGTTGGTCCGGCGATCACCAGATCGGTGAAGGTCGCGCGCCCTTCCGTGTCGGTTCGCACTCCGACGGTGCCCTGGAGGGTCCCGCCGCCATTGGCAATCGATGCGGTGACCAGCATTCCCCGCGAAGCAACAGGATTACCGCCGGCATCGAGCGCCTGAACCGCCGGCTGTGGTGAGAGCAGGACTCCGCTCTGGGCCGACTCACCGAGGTTGGTGACCATGCCAAGGCGCGCCGCAACGGGTGCGCTGGTTCCTCCGTCGTCGGAACAGGCGATGGAGCCGGCGACCAGAGCCGCGGAGCAGAGGCGGAAGGCATTACGTAACATTGACTTGGATAAATTCATGGGCTCGCCGATGGGGTGCAAGATCTGCGCCCGGACGGGGTGAGGGGCGCGGCATGTTGGCGAGGCGATACCGGGGAGGGACGTCACTGGGGCGGGTGGACTCGAACCACCAACTTTCCGGTTAACAGCCGGACGGTCTGCCAATTGACCTACACCCCACGGAATGCCATAAACCTAAAACCCACAGCCCACTTCCCATATGGCTAATTCACAATTGATCGCCCTGCTCGATGAAGGATTCCGGAAGCGCGCCTGGCATGGCACCAACCTGATGGGCTCGATTCGCGGGCTCGATCCCGAGGCCGCCGCGTGGCGTCCCGCGCCGGGCCGTCACAACATCTGGGAGCTGATCGTCCACTGTGCCTACTGGAAGTACACGGTCACTCGAAGGCTGACGGGCGCGAAGCGCGGGTCGTTCCCGCACGAGGGCTCCAACTTCTTCATCCGGAATGGGGGCACGACGGGGGATCTCAAGCGCGACGTGCGCCTGCTTCGACGATGCCACCGCGACCTGGTCGACGCGGTCTCGAGGGTGAAGCCGAAGGACCTGGGGAAGCGGCCGCCGCTCGGCAAGCGATGGACCCGGGAGGAATCGATTCGTGGCGTGGCCTGCCACGATGTTTACCACGCCGGACAGATCCAGCTCCTGAAACGACTCCAGGAGGGCTAGGAGACCGGATCGAGGACCAGCAGGGAACGAATGCGCGCTGCTGGAACAACCGCCCCCTTCCCTACCCCGGGACAGTAGCTCGCGACTTCCTTCGCCCAGGCCTTCGGACTCATGTGCTCGGGCCAGAAGGGCCAGGTCCGGCACTGGGTGGGGCGCGCCTCATACACACCGCAACGTTTCCCCTCGAGATAGGGGCAGGCGTCGGTGAAGTCCTTCAGGTGGAAATGGCCCTCGGTCTTGATGCAGTGCCGGGTGGTGAACTCGCGGGTGCTGAGTCCGAGGTGAGTTGCGAGGCGGCGGCGATCCTCCAGCGTCACGTAGACGAAGCCGTACGAACCGCGCGAGACGCAGCAGCGTCCCGTCTCCTGGCATTCGAATCGAATGCCGTCCGACCACCAGGGCTTCCGGCTCACGGCTCGCCGCGGGCGGCGGCGGCCACCTGATGGACGGACTCGGTGAAGGCAGATATGAAGGTGCCCATGTCCGCGGGGCTCATCGCCGTCGAAAGGACGTAGAACTGGCGCGCCGCGGAGAAGATGCCGCTCCTTAAGAGCGAGAGGTGGATCGCGCGAAGGATTCGACGGTCACCCGCCGCGGCCTCGGCGGCATTGGTCACCGGGCCACTCACGGGATGGATGCCGGTGAGCGATCCCATTCCCGTCGCCGTGAGGGTCAGTCCTGCCATGGCGGACACCTCCCGCACCCGCGCACGAAGCGCATCGCCCTCGGCATTGAGACGGTCGACCACGTCGCGGGTGAGGAGGTCGAGCGTCGCGATGCCGGCTGCCATCGTGATGGCGTTGCCGTTATAGGTCCCCGAGTGAACCACGGTCCCCTTCCTGGTGGGATCGTAGACAGCCATCACGTCGGCCCGGCCGCCGAACGCG
>DATEOL010000480.1:0-2801 GCA_035274025.1 Gemmatimonadales bacterium
GTCGAGGCGATCCGTCGGGCGGCGATGCTCGACACCCTCGGCCTCGATGCCGAAGTGCGGTTCGAGAATGACCGGATCATGAGGGAAGCCATGAGCGCGGAGGCGACCCTCGCCACGGCCACCGCGCTTCGTGACGCGGGCCGTCCCGCGATGGCGCTTCGGCTGGCGCAGCGCGCACTCGATCGCGGCGCGGCGCCGGACTCGGCCCTGCTCCGCCTCCTCTACCCGTTCACGGCCCGCGAGGCGCTGGAGGCTGATTCCCGCGCGCTGGAGCTTTCGCCATTCCTGATGGCGGGGCTGATACGGCAGGAGTCGGCATTCGACCCGCTGGCTCGGTCGCGCGCGGATGCGCGCGGATTGATGCAGGTGATGCCGGCCGTCGGCGCGTCGTACGCGAGGGGCGAGAGCATCGACGACTGGGACACGGTCCTGCTCTATCAGCCCGACCTGAACGTGCACTTCGGACTCAAGCACTTCTCCGAGCGCCTGGCGGCGTGCGGCGGGCAGATCGAGGCCACGCTCGCGGCGTACAACGCCGGGGAGGGACCGGTCAATCGCTGGCTCAAGCGCGCGGGGACCGCGGATCCCGAAGTCTTCATCGAACGGATTCCATACGTCGAAACGCGGGATTACGTGAGGCGGGTGCGGTACAACGAGGCGCGCTACGAGAGTCTGTACGGGAAGCCAAAGCCGATCCCTTGAAGGCCGGTTCGGATTCTCGCTTCCTGCAGTACGTCTTCCGCGGTCAGTCCTTTTTCTCGCATCGCGGCGAGCGCAAACGATCCTTCTCGCTTCCCCAGCTTCGTTCCCTGCTCCGCGTGAATGATGGGATGATGCAGGAAGACTGGTCCCTGTTCCCGGCCGAGCAGTCGTGCCAGCGCGAGCTGCCTTCCCGTTGATTCCAGCAAGTCCGCCCCGCGCACGACGTGTGTGACCTGGTGTCGAATGTCATCGACCGCGACCGCGAACTGATAGGTCCAGTTGCCATTGCGGTCCCGGGCGAGCAGGTCCCCGCATTGCGACCGCGGATCCTGGTGCTGGGGACCGAGAGCCAGGTCTTCGAAGGTGAAGTCCCCGTCGGGCAAGGTCACGCGCGCGCCGACACCCGGCCCGGGAGACTGGCCCTTGTCGCGACAGGTTCCGGGATAGCGGAGTTCCCTGCCTTCAACGAGTCCGTCGCCCAGCTCGCGCGCGATGTCGGAGCGGGAGCAGGTGCAGCCATAGACCAGCCCCCGCGCGGCGAGTGAGTCGAGCGCCGAGTGGTACGCGTCGACGGAGTCGCTTTGTCGAAATGGGGACGGGCCGGAACGAAGACTCGAGAGGGACTCGTTCGTGGGCTCGAAACCGAGCCACGCGAGATCCTCGTAGATCTGCCGCTCGTATTCAGGACGAGAGCGGGACCGATCGTGATCCTCCATCCTCAGGATCACGTCCGCTCCCACTCGCTTCGCCGTCTCCCAGGTCCAGAGGGCGTTGGCGACGTGGCCGAGGTGGAGCCAGCCAGTCGGACTCGGCGCAAACCGCGTGCGTGGTCTCACAGGTCCAAAGACTCCCAGGTCTCTACGGTAGGGGCGTTGGGGCCTTGGGCCAACATGCGACTACCAGCGCGTTCGATGCATCTTATAAGACACCACTACGCCATGGGTCCCGTGATGCTCATCCATTTGCTACTGACCGCGACGCTGGTTCAGCAGCAGAAAATCTCCCTCACCAAACCCGACGCCGAGTACAGCGAGCCATTTACCCAGGTCCGCAGCGTCCGCGAGCTTGCCAACGGCAAGGTTCTGGTCTCCGACATCCAGGACAAGATCGTCCAGCTGGTCGACTTCGCCGCCGGAAGCTCGGTCAAGATCGGCCGCGAGGGTCAGGGACCGGAAGAGTACCTGTTCCCCATGGGACTTTACCCCATGCCCGATGGGAGCACGGTGCTGCAGGACATGGGCAACCGCCGGTTCCTGCCCATCCTGGCTGACGGCAGGATTGGCAAGGCGTTTTCACCGCCCGCGCCGCCGGCACGGACCGCACAGGAGGAGCGTCGAGGCCAGTTCGCCATCGTCGGCGCGGCCCTCATGAACGTCCGCGGCGCGGATGCGAAGGGAAAACTGTACTTCCAGGGCATGGCACTTCCGGCCCACGGAACTAATGCGGGGGCCGACTCGGTACCGATCATGACGTGGGATCGGGTGAGCCCCAGGATCGACACGATAGCCTGGCTGCCCATCCCGGCAGACCAGCGCCCGCAGGTACAGCGGGACGGCGGCCGGACCACGTTCATGGTCCGGCTCGGCAGCGGAGGCGCCTGGCCCAAGCAGACATCGTGGCTGCCCGCGCCCGACGGGCGCATCGCGATCGTGTCGCCCGAGCCATACCAGGTCACCTGGATAAACGAAAAACGCCGCACCGCCGGGCCGGTCATACCAGTTTCGCTTCCGAAGGTCACCGAGGCGGACCGCAAGGAGTGGCTCGACCGGCAGGCGAAGGCGAAGCCGATGGGCATGATCTTCGTGGGCCCGGGCGGCGGCAATGCGCCGCCGTCGAAGATGCCGCTCCCGAATGCCAGCGAGGTCACCTGGCCCGAAACGCTGCCCGTCTTTACCGGGAACGACGCGGTGCAGATGACGCCCGAAGGGCAGGTCTGGGTCCAGCGGGTAAAGCCCGTGATCGAAAGGACGCCGTCGTACGATGTGTTCGACGGGACCGGAAAGCTGGTCGGCTCGGTCACGCTGCGTCCGAAGAGCCGGGTCGCCGGCTTTGGCAAGGGAACGGTGTACGTCGTGCGAACCGATGACGACGACCTGCAG
>DATEOL010000481.1:0-7883 GCA_035274025.1 Gemmatimonadales bacterium
AGCACCGCGCGCGCGGTTATGCCTGGCGCGACAGCGCCTTTGTCAACGCGTTCGAGTTCCTGGCACTGCGGCCGAGCGGCGCGTTCCTCTCCACCGTGCTTGACCTCGCGAGGTGGGACGCCGCGCTCTACCAGGACCTGCCGCTCACGGAGGCGAGTCGCCGCGAGATGTGGACGCCCTATGAGCTCACCACCAGCGAGAGGTCCAGATACGGTTTTGGCTGGCAGCTCGACACGCTCGATGGACACTGGAACGTGCACCATGGTGGCGCGTTGCCGGGGTTCCGTGCCGAGATGTCGCGTTTCCCCAATGACAGCCTGACCGTGATCGTGCTGACCAACGGGGACGGCGCGCGGCCGGACCGGCTCGCCGCCGCGATCGCGAAGCTCTATTTCGGGCGAGTGATTCGCTAGCCGGCATGAGCAAGCGGGACCTTCCAGCCTCGCCCGGCCGGATCGAGTACCTCCGGCGCATCACCTGGTGGATGGACCAGGGACTCCGGGTCCCGGGCACCAACTTCCGCTTCGGGCTCGACCCGATCATCGGGCTCATCCCCGGATTCGGCGATGCGGCGGGAGCGCTGATCGGGACCGCGATCATTCTCGAGGCGCTCCGGAGCCGCGTCGCCCACTACACCCTGCTTCGCATGACCGGCAACGTTGCGTTCGATGCCATGATCGGCGCGGTGCCGTTGCTCGGCGACCTCGTCGATTTCGGCTGGAAAGCCAACACCCGGAACCTCCAGCTTCTCGAGCGGCACCTCGCCTCGCCGGTCGAGGCGCACGGCTCCGACCGGCGCTACATGATCCTCCTCGGCACCCTGCTCGGGCTGGTCGCCGTGGGCGTGATCGCCGGCGGAATTTTTCTCGCGAGGCTACTCTGGCATCTGCTCCTGTCCAAATAGCCGAAACGGGTGCCGGGATCGAAGTCGAAGGTGAGCTTTTTCCATTGCACCGGATCCTTGACGAGGGGATCACAGATTAAGCCGATTCGAAGCGATTACACGGATGAAGCTGCTTTGGTGCTGTAAGTGGTTGGGTTTAGAAGGCGGTTGAACTGGAGTGATTGGCTCCCGAAGTTGATCAATAGTCCAGTCGTAAGATTCAACGCCTTCAGGTAGTGGATAACCTGCGCCTGCTCTCGCGTCGAAATCCGGTCAAGGGCCTTCAGCTCAACCAGGAGGTTCTCATAACACAAGAAATCGACGCGATAGTGAGCCCTGAGGCGAAATCCCCTGTAGTGAACTGGGATCTCATGTTCCCGCTGGTTAGGAATCCTGCGCGATCCAGTTCGATGGCGAGCGCTTCCTGATAGACCGGTTCGAGAAATCCCGGGCCTAATTCACGATGGACCGCCATCGCCGCACCGATGACCTGATTCGTGCGTTGATCGCGGGGCTCGAGAGGGCCGGGAGCAATCGGCTTCATCTGCTCAATCTGTGATCCCGGGGCGAGGAATCCGAACCCAAACGCGATGGATTGTGACCAAATTCGTGCGCTCTTGACCGGTTCAGTCTGAACCCTTATCGTCATATGGGATTCCCATAGGACGGAAGCGTGGGCGACAAACTCGACGTCAAGCAGGGCACGCTCGCCCTGATGATCCTCCGCACCCTCGACGTGCTCGGCCCCCTTCATGGCTATGGCATCGCGCGCCGGATCGAGGACACCAGCCGGAACCAGCTGAGCCTCAACTACGGCACCCTCTACCCCGCCCTGGTCAAGCTGGAGCAGGAGGGCTTCATCGCGGCCGAGTGGGGCGAATCGGAGAACAATCGCCGGGCCAAGTTCTATTCGTTGACCGCCTCCGGCCGGAAGCAGCTGGCACGGGAAACCCGCGAATGGCACAAGACCGCCGATCTCATCGCCGCGTTTCTCGCGCCGTGGAAGGAGACGTCATGAGATCGATTCGTGTCGCGCTGTCGCGGCTGGCCGGCGCGTTCCGGGGCCGGCGCGCGGAGGCTGAGCTCGATGAGGAACTCGCGGCGCATCTCGAGATGGAGGTCGAGGAGCAGATCCGCCGTGGCATGACGCCGGAGGTAGCGCGTCGCACGGCACTGATGCATTCGGGCGGGCTCTCCCGCGCAGCCGAAGCGGTGCGCGACCAGCGCGGGCTTCCCTGGCTCGAGAGCCTGGCGTCGGACGTGCGCTATGCCCTGCGCGCCCTCCGGCAGAGCCCGGCCTTCACCACCGTCGTGGTGCTCACCCTCGCGCTCGGCATCGGCGCCAACACGGCGATCTTCAGCGTGATTCGGGGCGTCCTTCTCAAGCCCCTCCCCCACCGGGAAGGGAATCGGCTCGTCTACCTCCGGCAGAGCACGGACCGGCCCGGCGGCGAGAGCATCGCCTTCTCGGTCCCCGAAGTGCGCGACCTGAAGGGGGGCGCCCCCTCACTGGGGCAGCTGGCGGAGTACTCGAGCTGGGGCGCCATCTGGCAGGGCGATGACGGCGCCTCCCGCATCCAGCTCGGCCTTGTCACCGGGAACTACTTCACCGTGATGGGACTCCGGCAGTCGATGGGCCGGCTCACCGGTCCCACCGATGACGGCGCGGGCGTACCGCTCGTCATGGTCCTCACCCACGACTTCTGGGTCCGGCGACTCGCGGCGGACCCCGACATCGTCGGCAAGCAGCTTCGACTCGACGGCAAGCCGGTCACCGTGATCGGCGTCCTCGAACCGGCGCCGTTCTTTCCCGGCCGTGCCGACGCGTTCACCAACATGGCGCTCAGCGAGCATCACCTGAGCGCGTTCATGGTCGAGGGGCGCACCCATCGCATGACGGAGATCGTGGCGCGGCTCGCACCGGGCGCCAGCATCCGGCAGGTGCGCAATGAAGTGGGCGCGGTCTATTCGCGCATCCAGGCCGACTACAAGGAGGCGTACGACCCCGGCTCGCACTACCGCCTCGCCGTGATCCCCTTCCGCGAGGCGCTGGGCGAGCGCGCGGAGCTCACCCTGTGGCTGCTCATGGGCGCCGCGGCGTTCGTGATGATCATCTCCGCCGCGAACGTCGCGAACCTCACGCTCATGCGTGGAGTCCGCAGGGAACACGAGCTGGTGGTGCGCGCGGCGCTCGGCGCGGGGGTCTCGCGGCTCCGCCGGCTGCTGCTGGTGGAAAACCTGGCGCTTGCACTCTCGGGCGCCGCGCTCGGCACCCTGCTCGCCATCGGCGGCGTCAAGCTGCTCACCTCGTTCGCGGCGCGATACTCGCCGCGCGCTGGCGAGATCGGCCTCGACGCCACGGTGCTCGGCTTCGCGGTGCTCCTTTCCGCGGGCGTGGCGCTCCTGCTCTCGTTCCTGGCCTCGCTGCCGAGCGAAGGCGGCCTGGCGTCATGGATCCTCGCGGGCGCGCATCGCCTCACCGGGCGACTCGGCCGGCAGCGGCTCCAGCGCGGGCTGGTCGTGCTGCAGGTCGCCGTGTCGGTGGTGCTCCTCGCGGGCGCCGGACTGCTCACGCGGACGATGCTGCGGCTCTCGCAGGTGGAGACCGGGATCTCGAGTGAGGAAGTCCTCACTATGACCGCGTCGCTGCTCACGCCGAGGGACATCCTCACCAACCCCGGGGCCGATGCCGGCGCCAAGGCGAAGTACGACCTGATGCGGCGTGAGGTGCGCGCTCTCCCCGGTGTTGTGGAAGTCGGTGTCGGCTCAACCATGCCGCTCCGCAGTACGACCTTCAGGCTCGACCTCAAGGTCGAGGGGAAGTCCCTCGAAGCCGGCGAGGCGATTCCCAATGCGGAGTTCCGCACCGCAAGCCCGGAATACTTCCGTGCCGCAGGGATTCCCCTCCTCGCAGGCCGGGAATTCGGGGTGACCGACGAACGGGGCTCGCCTCGCGTGATCATCATCAACCGGACCCTGGCGGATCGGTTCTTTCCGGGCGAGGACCCGATCGGCCACCGGATCGCGTGGACCGGCGAGCTGCTCAAGTTCACGCCGATCAGCCCCGACTGGCGCACCATCGTCGGCGTCGTCGGCAACACCCAGGACGGAGGGCTCGACACCAAGCCGTCCCTCGTCGTCTTCGCTCCGTTCGCGCAGGAGCTGGCCCTGGGTGGCGGCCTGGTGATCCGGGTCGACAGCAACGCGGCGGCGCTCGCGCCGGCGGCCATCCGCATCGTGCAGCGGATCGCGCCGGCGGCACCGATCGAAAACGTGCTCACCATCAGCCAGATCAAGGACCAGAGTGTCTCGCCCCGCCGGTTGAATGCGGCGCTGGTTTCGGCGTTCGGATTGCTCGCGCTCCTGATCGCCGCGGTGGGCATCGCGGGCGTGCTCGCCTTCTCGGTCAGCGCCCGCACCGGAGAGATCGGCATCCGCATGAGCCTCGGCGCCGATCGCGGCCGGGTGCAGCGGATGATCCTGCGCGAAGGAGGCGTGTTGCTCGTGGTCGGACTGGTTGCCGGTGTGATCGCGGCCTACTTCCTGGCGCGCGTGATCCAGGGGCTGCTGTTCGGTGTCGCTCCGCATGACCCAACGACGTTCGCCACCGTGGCGCTCACGATGGCCGCGATCGGGCTGCTGGCCTGCTGGATCCCAGCCCTTCGCGCCTCGCGGATCGATCCCGCAATAACGATGAGGGCCTAGACCGCCTGACCGCCTGACCGTCTGACTGTCGGTCGCTGTGAGCTGCGTCCGGTTTTCCATGGCTTGTGCGCATGTCTTCCTCAAGGAGACATGCCATGTCACACGCCCCGTGGTCCCTGCCCCGTAGAGGCTTTCTTGCCAGCCTGACCGCACTTCTGGCCGCGCCCCACGTCATCAAGGCCGAGCCCAGCGACCCCGACGCGTGGATCGACCGGCTCACCGGGAGTCACCGGGCCATGATCCAGACCCATCAGTACTTCATGTCGGCGCTGGTGGACGCGCGGACCATGATGGCGAACGCCCGCGATGCCTACGGCATTCGCGACGGTGATTTCAGCATCGCGGTGATCGCGCATGGGGTCGCGCTCCAGGGCCTGCTGAGCGATGAGACCTGGCAGCGATTCGGCCTGGGCGAGTTCTACAAGGTGAACGACCCGAAGACTGGCGCGCCCTCGGTCCGGAACTTCTACCTCGGCCCGCAGGACGGGGAGCCACCGGACGCGGCGGTGCGCGAGCTGACGCAGCGCGGCGTCGTGTTCGTCGCCTGCAACGTCGCCCTCAAGGGCCTGGCCAGGAAGCTTGCCCGTGGCGGCAGCCCGGACGCGATCTACCCCGATCTCAAGAACGGGTTGGTCCCCGGCGTGGCACTGGTGCCTGACGTCTTCGTCACGATCACGAGGGCGCAGGAGAGGGGACTGCGCTACATCTACACCGATCGGCCCCGCTAGTCGGTTGGTTGGATAGGGCGTACCTTTCGGCCTCCCCGTTTACATCCGGAGTGCCGAACGGTGAAGAGTGATTCGGAGCTGACGCTCCGCGCGTTGATCCTCGGCTCGGTGATCGCGGTCGTGTTCACCGCGGCCAACGTCTACCTCGGACTGCGCGTCGGCCTCACGGTCGCCTCGTCGATTCCCGCCGCCGTGATCTCCATGGGCATCCTCCGGATGCTCGGCACCGGCAGCATCCGCGAGAACAACATCGTCCAGACCGTCGCCTCCGCGGGCGGAACGCTCTCGGCGATCATCTTCGTCCTGCCCGGACTGATCATGGTCGGATGGTGGCGGGGATTTCCGTTCCTCACGTCGTTCCTGGTGTGCGCGCTCGGCGGCACCCTCGGGGTCCTCTTCTCGATCCCGCTCCGGCGCGCGCTGGTCGTCAATACGACGCTCCCCTACCCCGAGGGTCTGGCCGCCGCCGAGGTCCTCAAGGCGGGGGCGACCGGGGACGAAGCCTCCCCCAACGCCATCGAAAGGAAACGGGGGCCGATCATCGTGCTGGTCGGCGCGCTGGCGTCCGCCGGGACCGCGATCATCAGCGCCACCGGGGTCGCCGCGACCGGCATCGCCCATTTCTTCCGGGTAGGCTCCGGCGCGACGGGCGTGCAGCTGGGATACTCGCTCGCGCTGCTCGGCGCCGGCCACCTGGTCGGTATCTCGGTGGGGATCGCGATGCTGACCGGTCTCCTCATCGCGTGGGCCATCGCCACGCCGATCTTGAGCTCGGGCATCGCCGGTGACGCCGCGACCGTCGCACTCACCGTCTGGCGCACCCAGGTCCGGTTCCTCGGCGCGGGCACGATCGGTGTCGCCGCGATCTGGAGCCTGATCAAGCTGGTGAAGCCGGTCTACTCCGGCCTGGTCGCGACCGCGCGCGCGGGGGCCGCCGCGAAGACTGGCGCGGAGGACGACCGCGACTTGTCCCTGGGACTGATCGGGATCATCACGGTGATCTGCCTGGTGATGATTGCATGGCTCCTGTGGCGGTTCATCCAGGGGACCCCGCTCGCGTCGCACACCTTCCTGCTGGTGGCGGGCGGTGTGGTGTTCGCGCTGATCATCGGCGGATTCGTCGCCACGGTGGCGGGCTACATGGCCGGCCTGATCGGCGCCTCCAACAGCCCGGTGTCCGGCATCGGCATCCTCGCGACCGTCGCGGTGGCCATGCTGCTCGCGGTGTTCGCTCAGCCAATGCTCGGCGCGGGTGCAACGGATGCCCTGGTTGCCTTCGCGCTGTTCACGGTGTCGATCGTCTTCTCCATCGCGACGATCTCGAATGACAATCTCCAGGACCTGAAGACCGGTCAGCTGGTGGGCGCGTCACCCTGGAAGCAGCAGGTGGCCCTGATCGTCGGCGTGATTGCCGGCTCCGCGGTGATTCCTCCGGTGCTCGACCTGCTCAACCAGGCCTACGGTTTTCCAGGCGATCCCAATCGCGCGGCCATCAGCGCCCAGCCCTTGCCCGCCCCCCAGGCGACGCTGATCTCGGCGCTCGCGCGCGGCGTGCTCACCTCGCAGCTCGACTGGAAGATGATCGGGATCGGAGCGCTGGTAGGACTTTCATGTATCATCGTCGACGAGCTTCTCGGCCGGGCGAAGCTGATGCGCCTTTCGCCGCTCGCGATCGGCATCGGCATCTACCTGCCGATGGACGCGACGCAGCCGGTGGTCGTCGGCGCGCTGGTCGGATGGCTCTACGCGCGGGCGATGAGCGGCCGCGCGAACGCCGAGATGGCCAAGCGATTCGGCGTGCTGCTCGCCTCAGGACTGATCGTGGGCGAGAGCCTGCTCGGCGTGATCACCGCCGGATTGATCGTCGCGAGCGGCAAAGCCGCCCCCCTCGCGATCGTCGGACCGGAGTTCGCCACCAAGGCCGAATGGCTGGGGATGGCGATGCTGGTGGCTGTCGTATTTGCGGTGTATCGGTGGGTGGCCAGGCAATCTGAAGTGGCGTGAGGAGTGAGCAGGGAGAAGTGAGGAGTGAGGAGTGTCATCCACCAGGAACCGTGCAGCCGCCAAGAGCCCACGCCCGCGTGGCTCGGGACAGCGGTAGGCGCCAGGGGACATGTCCAAAGGTCGATGGTGACCTCCCAGCTCTACACCGCCGAACGACGCCTCGCCCTCGACAGGAACGACGAGGCACCGCCTGCGCCTTGAGCGGGGCATCCAGATGACGACCGGAAATCCGGCGTCTCATGTGGTTGCGGGTATGACGACACGCCGCCCCTGGGCGATCGAGCTGGGCGGGACGGGTGTCATGCTCGAGAATTTGTTGCGGGCACTGCAGACGACGAGCGCGAAACATGGTGACGCGATCTCTAGCGCCACCTGGCTGGGTCAAGGGTCGATCGCGGATCTTCCGGGGGAATCCTTGAAGGAGAAGGGCGTCACGTTCATCGCCCTTTCCAGCCATTAGCCCTGTTGTCACTCGTTTTGGTTTGCTTCTCGGCGGGCCGGACGACGTCCGTGGGCTTCGACGCGCTGTCCCCATCGGCCTGCGGCACGTCGACTACGTCGGT
>DATEOL010000482.1:0-18045 GCA_035274025.1 Gemmatimonadales bacterium
CGCGGGCTGCGTGCTCTACGAGCTGCTCACCGGCGAGCCGCCGTTCAGCGGACCCTCGGTACAGGCGGTCATCGCCCGCGTCCTCACCGAGCCGGCGCGCGCGGTCACCGCAGTCCGCCCCACCGTTTCGCCGCAACTGGCCGAGGTCGTCACCCGCGCGATGGCGAAGTCACCGGCGGACCGGCCCGCCACCGCCGCCGAGCTGGCGCGCCTCCTCGAAGCCGCGGGAACTCAGCCGACCCAGGCAACTGCGCGGGTCGTGCCGCGGAGGGCGCCATGGATCCCGGTCGCGGCGGTGGTGGTGGCCGCGATCGCCGCGGCCGCAGGCTGGTACTTCACCCGCATTCGCCCGCCCGCCGGTGAGCGCAAAATCGCGGTGCTCCCCTTCGATAACGAAGGAAGCTCCGAGGACGACTACTTCGCCGACGGCATGGCGGACGAGGTCCGCACCCGGCTCTCGGCACTCCACGGCATGAGGGTGACGGCTCGCGCCAGCAGCACGATCTACAAGAAAACGACCAAGTCTCCGCGCGATATCGCCCACGAGCTCGACGTCCAGTACGTGCTCACGGGAACAGTCCGCTGGATGAAGGGCAACGGCGTGAATCGGGTGAAGGTGACGCCCGAGCTGATCGATGTTGCGAGGATGGAGACCCGCTGGAGCCAGCCGTATGACACCGTCATGTCGGACGTCTTCGCGGTGCAGGCGAGCATCGCCTCGCAGGTGGCTGGCGCGCTGCACCTGGCCTTCGAGGGACCGTCACAAGATCGCCTCGAGGAGCGCACCACGGTGAGCCTCGAGGCGTACGACGAATTCCTGAAGGGCCAGAAGATCGCGTCCGGGGGCACCAGCGTCACCATCCTGTCGGAGGCAATCCCGCACTACGAGCGGGCGGTGCAGCTCGACAGCACCTTCCTCCGGGCCTGGAGCGAGCTGGGATGGGCGCTCGCGAGCGCCATGACCACCTCTCCCTCGAAGGAAGGAACGGAGCGTGCCCGTCAGGCGGTCGATCAGGCCATGCGGCTCGGTCCCAATCGACCCGAGGCCCTCCGGGCCAAGGCGACACTGCTCGAGTTCGAGGGTGACCATGAGGGGGCGCGGAAGAACTTCACCGAGGCGCTCAAGCTGGACCCCAACAACGTCGACATCATGGGAGGACTCGTTGGCCTTGCCCGGTCCGAGGGCAAGTGGGAGGACGCGTTGGCGCTCGCCAAGCGCGTATCCCAGATCGACCCGCAGTCGGTGCCGAATCTCCGCCGCCTCGCCATGACAACCGGCGACCTCTTCCACTACTCGGAATCAGAAGCCGTCTGGGACCGGATCCTGGCGATCGCGCCGGGACATCTGCAGAGCATCCAGGGAAAGGCCGGCGCCTACATCTACCAGGGGCAGCTCGACAGCGCGCACGCCTTGATCCGGAGGAAGCTCGAGACGGTGGACACCACGAAGCTGTTGGTGCACTTCTCCCTCTATCTCGAGCAGATGTGGGTCCTCCCGCCCGACCTGTGGCCCAGGATCACACAGCTCAGCCCGGCGGACTTTGCCAACGACCGGGGCATGTGGGCGCTCAAGGTTGGTCGTACCTGGCTGCTGCTGGGAGACACCGTGCGCGGGCGGGCCTATGGGGACAGCTCGGCCGCGGCGTTCGAGGCGAGCCTGCGCGAGTTTCCCGACAATGCCTCGCTCCAGGAGCAGCTCGGCCGGGCCAACGCGCTCCGGGGGCAGTGCAAGGATGCGAACGCGATCGCCGAGCGCTCGCTCCTGACGAAGGACCCGTCGGTCTACTCCCGGGTCTATGTGCGCTACCAGGCCGCCCGGATCTTCGTGCAGTGCGGAGCGAATGACCGCGCGCTCGACCTGCTCGAGACGCTGGTCACGACGCCTTCGTCCAACGTCACTCCCGCCTACCTCCGGCTCGACCCGACCTTCAAGCCGCTGTTGGGCAATCCACGATTCCAGCGCCTGAGTGCCCTGACAACCTAGGCTGCGGCGGCCCGTTCGTACTCGCTTCCAGCGACGAATGCATCGATGAGCAGGTTGACTGCGTCCGGATCGGTGACCGGCCCCATGTGTCCAAGGTCCGCCAGCTCGACGGGTGTGACGTTCGGCAGCGCCTCAGCGAGCAGGCGAGCGACACCGCGTGACGACGCCGGCGACCTGCCGCCCGACATCAGCAGCACCGGGAGCTCGAGCTCGCGGAACACGTCGAGCGAGTAGCGATCGGACAACACCGCATCGGACCATCCCCGCACGTTCACCATCGACGCCGCGACCGCATCCTGTTTTGGTGCGGGAAAGGACTGCCAGGTCCCGTCGCCCATCCAGTAGTCGATGAACCGCTGCCCAGCGAGAAAGGTGTTACCGGCATCGACCTCCGCCGTGGCGTCGGTGAGCGCGTTACGGATTCCGGCGATCGCCTCGCGATCCGCCTGCTCGTCGAGCAGCGAGAACAGCACCGGCTCATAGAGCACCAGGCCCCGCACCGCCTGCGGGTTGTTGAGTGCCGCGATCAGCGCGATCGCGCCGCCGTACGAGTGCCCCACCAGCCAGAACGGCTTCCCCGCGCGGGCGAAGACCGGCTCGAGGAACTCGGCCTCGTCCCGCAGGGTGACTGCCCGGTCCACCGGCCAGGCCGGGCTCCTGCCGGCACCGAGCGAATCGGGAGCGAGGACGTGGTAGCGGCCAGCCAGCCGCTCCATGAGCGGGCGCCACTGGGCGGACACGCTCGCATTCGAGTGGAGTGCCACGATACTCGGCCCGGCGCCGGCTTCACGGAAGAAAGGGGTCGAATCGGACATGTGGCGCCTCCAGAACGAGTCATGGCTGACTCACTGGAGATGCGCCGAAGGCGTTTTTCCTACGACATTTGCCCGGGGTTATCTGACTCGCCAGGCGCAGAAATAGCCCCGCCGGCGTTCAGTCAGAACTCCGACGACCGTCTCGCCGGTTATGACCACGATACCCGTGTCCGCCCATCGTCCGCGAAACTCGTCTTCCTCGAATTCTCGCCCCAGCCCTCTGTGGTTAGGCTCATGGGCGATCGCCAGATCGCCGGATCACTCCGATCGCCAGACATCACGGCGCCCTGCATACAAAACTGGCCTCATTGTCCGTGCTTCCGGTTCCCTTGTACCACGCGACCTGCGGATAGGCGCACAGGGGACGCGATCGCTCCGCACCACCCTCGAGCGGACGCCGGACGACGAGCCGCTCCGGCGCCTGGCCGCTCTCCACCCACGCGTCGATCGTGCCGAGGGCGTCGAAGTTCGATGGACCCTCTCCACCATCGCAGTGATCCACGCCGGGCAGCATGAACAGTCGCATGCCATCCTTGGCCTCGGCACCACTCGAGGCCAGCGTGCGCTCGTAGTACTCGACCGTGTTCCCCGCCGGGATCATCCCGTCGGTCCAGCCATGCCAGAGCATCAGCTTGCCACCGCGGGCGAAAAAGTCCCTGAGATCGGTCCTCGTGGTCATGAATTCGCCCACGTCGGCGGCCATCGCGCGAGGGATGTCGCGCGCGACGTCGAAGGTGGCAATGTCCCATGTCGGGTCCTTCATGACGAGGTCCCGGAAATAGTTCGCTCCGATGGGAAACGCGTTCGGGGTGAACGCGCCCCAGAGCGGCTCGCCGCCCGGCGTCGGTCCCGGCATGAGAACGGTCGGGCCGACAATCACCCCCGCATACACCGAGCGCACCGCTTCGACCTGTTGTGGGGTCAGGCAGCTCGCGCGGTTGTCGGTGCCGCACTGAAGCGTTGCGGGATCGAACCCGCAACTTCGCGGATTCTCGACTACGCGATCGGTGACGCCATCCTTCGCGTCGCACGCCGCGATGGCCGCTTCCTTGATGCGGACGAGCTCCGGACCCTTGAACCCGAGGGCGGGATCGGTAAGCACCCGCTGGAGCCGGGTCGCATGCGCCATCAACGGAACCCAGTTGTTGGCCGGCGCGCCGGCCGAGATGCCGTCGTAGTCGGCGGCGAAGCGCTGCGCCTACTTGAGCCCCTGGCGTCCGCCCGAAGAGCAGCCGAGCCAGTACGAGTGGCTTGCGTCACGGCCGTAGTACGCGGCGGCGATGCGCTTCGACTTGACCGTCATTTCGTGGACCGCGCGCCAGCCGAAGTCGATCAGCTTCTCCGGCTGGCCGATCCCGAAGGTCGCCTCCGCCTGTCCCCCTTCGTGGCCGGTATCGGTGCCCGCCACCGCGTATCCGCGAATCAGCGGCTCGGCCATGGCGAAGTACCAGATCTCTCCGCTGAAGCCACCATTGCCAACGCCGACGAACTTGCCGTTCCATCCCTGGACGGGGAGCCACACTTCCATCTTGATCGTCGAACCGGCAACGGGCGAGATGGTAGCGGCAACGCGGCAGAATGCAGGCATCCGGTTGTAGCTGGTGGGAATCGGGATCGGCGGCGGGTTGGGGGCGGTGAATGCGCCGGCCGCGACCGGCTGGGCGAGTGCGATGGTCGTGCCGGAAAGGGAGAGCGAGCTCAGCTTGTCGCAGGGCGTACCCTGCGCAGCGGCGGTGTTCACGAGAGCCACGGACGCGATCAACGAGCGCAAGGCCGGCATGGGTCACCCCGATTGTCTTCGCTGGTATGAGGTGAGAATATAGATTCCCGCCGCCATGAAGGAGCCTGTCGAAGCTGCGCGAAAAGCGGGGTCGGCTCGAGCGGATCGGGTTGGCCGTGATCACGCTGCCCACGGCTCAAGTCGCCCGAGCGTGGGCTTTCATGAATTGCTCCACCCGGTGCGAATCGACGGGTTCATTCCATCGTCCATCGCGCTTGAACGTCGAGCCGACGATGAAGCCGTCGGCGATGCCGTAGAAGGTCGACAGGTTCTCGGCTGTGATCCCCGAGCCGAGATAGAGCGGCAGCTTGCAATGCTGTCGGACCTCCCGAATGTCCTCCTCGGCGGGCTGCACGCCAGTTGATACGCCGGTGACAATCACGCCGTCGGCTCGCATGAATTCCACCGCATGCGCGGTCTCGCCGATATTCACGTCGGCGGTGATCGCGTGCGACGAATGCTTTTTCTTCACGTCGGCCCACACCTGGACCCGGTCGGCGCCGATGTGCCTGCGAAACCGGAGCAGCTCCGCCGCGGAAGACTGGATGAGACCTTCATCGGCGACGTGCGCGAAGGCGAAGCCTTCGGCGCGGATGAACGCGAGCCCGGCGGCCTGCGCCACGGCGATCGCTTCCTTATTCGCTCCGGCGAGGATCTGGATTCCGCAGGGCAGGCCGCTGGCGTCCTTCATCGCCAGCGCGAGGACGGTCATCGCCGCGGTGATCTCGGGCCCGACGCCACCCCGGAGATACGGCACGTCGTGCATGTTCTCGAGGATGATGCCGTGCACCCCGCCGTCACGGTACTGGGTGCTCTCGGTGCGGACGACCTTCTCGAGTTCCTGAAGGGATGCGCCGCCGGCGGGCGTGCCCGGGAGAGCCCCGGCGTGCACAACGGCGATGACCGGCCGTCTGGAGGAGAACACCGCGACGGGTTTGTTCAAGGTGTCACGCATTTCCCCTCACGGCTGCGGTAGGCGCAATCCGGGTGGCCCTGAGCGCGGGCAGCGCCGACGCGGCCAGCGCGATCAAGGCGAGGAACAGCGTGACCCCCCCGAGCACCATCGGATCGCTCGGCTTGACCTCGAAGAGTTGATTGGCGATGACACGGCCCGCCCCGAGCGTGATGCCGATGCCGATGAGCAGACCTGCCGCGGTCATTCGCATCGCGTGGCCGATGACCAGCCGGAGGACGTCACCCCGGGTAGCGCCGAGGGCCATCCGGACACCGATCTCGTTCAGCCGCTGTGACACGTTGTACGAAATGACGCCGTAAATCCCGCCGGCCGCCAGCGCGAGCGCAACGGCTGCGAAGATGCTGAGCATCAGCATCGAGAACCGGGGCTGTGAAACGGATTCCTCGATGACCGAGCGGAGCGTCGTGACGTTCGCCAGCGGCACCGCAGGGTCAATCGCGGAGACCGCCTGACGCATGGACCTGGTCACCTCCTCCACCGGTGACAGACTCCGCACCATGATCCACATCGAGCGGGCACCGGTCTGTGCCAGCGGGTAGTAGAACGTGCCGCGGGGCAGCAGCTCGAGACCGTCGGTCCGGGTGTCACTGACGACCCCCACGATGGTCCACCAACCGGGCTCGTTCGCTCCCGCCCTACGGCCCTGGCGGAGCCGGGTCCCCAGCGGGTCCTTGTCGCCAAAGAACCGCTTCGCGACCGACTGGCTGATCACCGTGACCGGAAGCGATCCCTCGATGTCCGAAGCCGCGATGGCGCGACCCCTGATCAGGCGCATCGACATGGCCTCGAAGTAGCCCGGTGCCACGATGGCGCCGTTGAGCATGGGCTCCGAGCCGACCTCCACCGGGGGAAGTCCCTCGAAGGTCACCGCGGACTGCCAGCTCGTGTTCACGGGGAGATCGGTGGAGGCCGCGGCTTGCTGCACGCCGGGGAGCGCGCGCAATCGCGTGATCAGGTCGTCGTAGGCCTGCCGCCGCACCGTGTCGCTCGGATATCGCGAGGCGGGGAGGTCGATCAGCGCCGCGACCAGGTTCTCCGGATCCACGCCCGGGTCCACCCGGGTAAGCTTGCCGAAGCTGCGGAGCAGGAGGCCCGCTCCGGCGAGCAGCACGAGGGCAAGGGCCACCTCGGCCACCGTGAGGGTCGTGCGGGTCCGTACCCGGGCGCGGCCGCCGCTCACGGACCCGCCGCCGTCCTTGAGCGCCGCGGTGTGCTCCGTACGGGCCGTCTGCCAGGCAGGGAGCAGTCCGCACAGCACTCCGGTAAGCACGGACACGCCGAGGGCGTAGAGCAGCACCGTGCCGTCCACGCGGATCTCCGCGAGCCGCGGAATGCTGCCCGGTTGAAGCGAGAGCAGGGCCTTCACCCCACCCCACGCGATGAAGACCGCGAGCAGCCCCCCGGCCAGTGCCAGGACGATGCTTTCGGTAAGGAGCTGCCTGATGAGGTGACCCCGCCCGGCGCCGATCGCGATGCGGAGGGCGAACTCCCGTTCCCGCGCCGCGGACCGCGAGAGGACGAGGTTGGCCACGTTGGCGCACGCGATCAGCAGGACCAGTCCCACGGCGCCGCTCAGGATGAGCAGGGCACGGCGGACGTCGCCCACCACGACTTCCATGATGTGGCTGCCCCCCGCGCCGACGCCGGCGTTGGTCTCCGGGTAGTCCGCCCCGAGCTGCTTCGCGACAGCGGACAGGTCGACCCGCATCTGCTCCACGGTGACACCTGGCTTGAGCCGGCCGATCCCGATCAGGCCGGGATGATTGGACCGGTCGAAGCGGGGTGTGTCGGTGAACAGTCCGATCGGGATCCAGACCTCACGGTTCGCGAGGCGCATCGCCGGCGGCAGGACACCGACGATCGTGTACGACACGTCATCGAGCAGGAGCGACTGGCCGACGATGCCGCTGTCCCCCGCGAAGCGCCGGCGCCAGAAGCCGTCGCTGATGACCGCGATCCGCGCCGCGCCTGCCCGGTCGTCGTCCGGGGTGATGAGGCGCCCGAGCGCCGGCGTCACGCCGAGGACGCTGAAGAGATTGCCCGACGCGAGTCCACCGCGCACCCGCTCCGGATCGCCGCGACCGGTCAGGGCGAGCTGCTCGTACCCGTTGTAGATGGCGAGGTCCTCGAAGGATCGCGCTCGCTGGCGCCAGTCGAGGTAATCCGGGTAGGAGACCATGATGATCGCACGATCCTTCATGCTCTCCCAGACCATGACCAGGCGCCCCGGCTCCCTGTAGGGCAGGGGGGTGAGGAGCACGCTGTTGACGACGCTGAAGATTGCGGTGTTGGCGCCGATGCCGAGCGCGAGGGTGAGCGCGGCGACTACGGTGAAGGTGGGCTGCCGGCTGAGCGAGCGAACCGCGTACCGCAGGTCCTGCCAGAGCAGGGCGAAGTTCTCCGAGCGGCGCTCCCGTCCGGTGCGGCGGGAGTCGGCGTCGCGACAATACTGCCGGTAGTAGTCCAGATCGCCAAAGCGACGGCGTGCCTCGGCTCGGGCCGCGTCGGGGGTCATTCCCTGCGCGACCAGCCGCTCGATTTCGGCTTCGAGATGAAAGCGGAATTCGTCGTCGAGATCGGCGTCGAGGTCGGCGCGCCAGAATCGGAGGTACCGCCGCCAGCGGGGTGCGTCAGCCATCGCGGAATCAAACCGGGTGGGTCACTGCCGTCAGCAGCTTGGTGACGGACGCGGCGTACCGCTGCCACGAGCTCGCTTCGGCGCGGAGCTGCTGCCGTCCGGACGCGGTCAGCCGGTAGAACTTGGCGCGCTTGCCCTTGTCGGAGAGTCCCCACTCGCCAGCGACCCATCGGCGCTCCTCCATGCGGTGCAGGGCGGCGTAGAGTGAGCCGTCCAGGACCTCGAAGGCGCCATCGCTGCTGTCATGGATGAGGCGGGCGACCGCGTGGCCGTGCTTCGGCCCCCACGACAGGGACTTGAGGACGAGCAGGTCGAGGGTTCCCTGAAGCAGGTCGGTGGGTGGTGTCATGGCGATTCCCTCGAAGCGTGAGGAAATAGTAGATCTCATTCCCTCGAACGTCAAGGGAATGCAATAAGCAGTGAGCAGTGAGCAGTGGGCAGTCAGCAGTGAGCAGTGAGCGCTGCGGAGGAATCGCGATCTTACTGGACTCGCCGGCTGCTCACTGCCTCACTCCGCGGCTGAGGAAGCGCGTCGTCCTTGCCGCGCCGAGGAGCCCGAGAATCAGGCCGGCCGCCACCGGTCCTCACCAGCGATAGCGCACCGCGACGTTGGCCATGAAGCCTTCCAGCGGGGCCCACACGTCAGTGGTCCATCGCCCTCCAATGGTCGGCGTCGGACGAGGGAGCGGATCGGTGCTGGTCTGCCTCACGTTCAGGAGGTTCTCGAAGTTCGCTACCACCTCGACCTTACCGAATTGTTTCTGGGCGATGGCCATCAGGTAGACATATGGCTTCGAATTGACCCGGTACGGGTTGTCATCCAGCGGTTGCTCGTCGTACCAGGTCCCCTCGAATCCCAGGCGGTAGTTACCGGGACGATCGTACATGAGGTCGCCGCCGATCCGGTTCCTGACAACCAGGGGGAGGGCCTGTCGTCCACCGGACTCGGGATCGGTCCTGGTCCCCCTGGCATGGCCGTAGGTGAACAGAAAACTGCCGCCGGTTCCGAAACGCCACCTCGCGGCGGCCTCGAGTCCGCCGAGCCGGGTGGTTCCGGCTGCGTTGCGGAGGACACCGTCCTCGCTGCCATCGCCAGCTTCCGCAAGCTGGATCGCATCGTCGATCCATGACCCGTAGGCGGTGAGCAGGACGTCCGCGCCGGCGAGCTTCCCGTTCAGGTCGACCATCCCGCCCAGGCTCCGCTCCCGCTCGAGCTCCGTACCTGGGCGAACCGCCCGGAGACCGATCGCCTCGGTCTCCTCGATGGTGGCGGTTGGCGCGGCGAACCCGGTGCCGACACTCACGCGAACCGACCAGTCTTCTGCCGGCTTCGCGAGCGCGGCGAGGCGTTCGGTCAGTTGAAACCCGGCCTCGGGATGCAGGTCACCACGCAGACTGGCGGACAAGGTCACCGGGCCGAGCTGCCGTTCGGCGGTGACGAAGAGTCCAGGGGTCAACCAGCTGTGGTCGTAGCTCCCATTCAGCGCGTCGCTGAAATCGTCGAGCTGCACGGCGGCTCCGAACACCGTGGCCCCCCGCGTCGCTGCGAGCGCGCGGGTCATTTCGAGGAACCCGGTCAGCTTCCGGTCTTGCTCGATCGGGCCGGGGCCGAAAACCCGATCGCGCCAGCTCCCGGCGACGGCGAAGCGCAGGTCGACGCTTCCCGAATCTTTGAGGGGCACCTTCAACGTGGCGCCGAGGTCCGCGCGACGGCTCGTGAGTCCCTCGCGAAATGGCGCGCCATCGGGCGCGACGCCGTCGTCCACTGTGCCACCATCGCGCCTGTCGTAGCCGTACCCCGCGGTCACGAACAGGGCGCGACCGTGATCGTCGACCGTGGCGAGCCTGGGGCGAACACCCCAGCGCCGCGCCTCGGCCTGATCTCCCCATCCGTCGTGATCGACATCCCAATCGTTCTGCAAGGTGCCGGAGGCCAGGAGTGAGACGCCGGTCGCAGGTGAGAGCCGGGTGCTCACCCAGGTCGCCGCATCGGTCACGCCCATCGTACGCCGGTTGATCAGGACTTCTTTCCTTCCCGTCGGCGGCTTCGACACCAGGTTGATCACACCACCCAGGGCCTGCCCGCCATAGAGCGCCGACGCCGCTCCCTTGATGATCTCGACCTGTCGGAGGTCGACCGGGGAGATGTCGAGCGGTCCGAGCGCACTCGAGCTGCCGCCGTAGAGGGGAAGACCATCCGCGAGCATCGCGGTGTATTGGGCGGGAAGCCCGAGGATCCGCACGCTTCCGGTGCCCAGCGAGGGCGACGCCGCTTGAACCCGGAGACCGGGCGTCTCGTTCAGCAGCATGGTGATGCCACTTGGCGACATGAGGGTCTTCTCATCGGTCTCCATTTCGTCGACGACCTCGACCCGGATCGGCGCATCACCGGCGAGTTGCTCGATGCGGGCCGTGCTGACCCGGATCTCCTCGAGCTCTTCCGCCATGTCCATTTCGAAGTCGACAAGTACCGATACGACGCTGTCGCGGACGACGACGACCGGTACCTGCCGGGGCAGGTAGCCGATGCGCGCGAGGGATAGAACCTGGCGGCCGACGGGCAGTGTCAGGCGCGCATGACCCGAACCATCAGTCTGGGTGCTGCGTCCCGCTGCACGGATGAGAACGCCCTCGACCGGTCCCATCGGTTCCTGGACCGTGATCCGCACAGTACCGGAATCCACGTGCTGGGTCGGAACTTGGGATAGCAGAAGGCAAGAGAGGAGGGAGCCCATACGGGGTAGAGTCTAACGACCTGGAACGCGGCCCTGAATTGAGGTTTGGCAATCAATTCTGCTCTGCCACCTCACCCCTCATCGCCTGGATTCGAAGATCGCGAGGCGCGATGATCAGGACGAGACGGCAGCGCTTGGCTCATGGGGACTCGCGAACATCAGCGGACTGCCCCAAGTTGTCAATCAGTCATCGTCATCATGACCATCAATCACATATCGGACACCGCGCGCTGGGTCGCGCTCTACCGGGCACGCGAGAGCGAGCGTGAAGACGCGCTGTTTCACGATCCCTTTGCCCGCGGACTCGCCGGGCCCGAAGGGGAGGCGCTGGTGCGTCGTCTCGAGGTCCGGATGCGGGGGGACTGGCCCGTCGTTGTCCGGACCAGGGTCATGGACGAGATCATCCTCCGGCTGGTCCGGAGCGGCATCCGCCGGGTGCTCAATCTCGCCGCGGGACTCGATGCCCGACCCTGGCGTCTGCCGCTTCCGGCTGACCTCCGCTGGATCGATGCGGACCTGCCCGCGATTCTCGACCACAAGCTGCGGGTCCTCGACGGCGCGCCCAACCGGTGCTATTACCGGACCGCTCGCATCGACCTGTCAGACGATGCAGAGCGACGGACGTTGTTCCAGCAGCTCGGCGATGGGGCAAGTGAGACGCTGGTGATTACCGAAGGGCTGCTGGTCTACCTCGACCCCGGCACGGTCGCGTCCCTGGCCCGCGACCTCAACGCGATGCCCGGCTGCCGGTGGTGGCTCGCTGACGTCGCGAGTCCTGACCTGCTCGCGATCGCGGCGAGGCAGCGTCGCGGCAGGCACGATTCACTCGACGTGCTGCAGTTCGCCCCCGCCGATGCGGTGACCTGGTTCGCCGAGACTGGCTGGAAAGAGTCGGAGTTCCGTTCGTCGGTCCACGAAGGCGTCCGGCTCGGTCGCGCGCCGCAGCTCGAAGAGTTCTGGGAACAGCTCCCCGAGTCCACCACGCGGAGCCGGGAGGAACGGATCCGACGTTTTTCAGGGATCACGCTGCTCGAGCCTCTGAAGTAGCTATTTCTTCCGGCGGTGATGGCTGGCGTAGGCCTTGGCGAGCTTGTCGCCCCGGGGAGAGCCCGCGCCGGTGCAGCAGCTCCATCCTTTCCTTGCGTGATACAGCCCGTTGTTTCCCCGCGTCACCGGAACGACCGCCCCGGCCCTCACGAGCTTGTCGAATTCACGGTAGAGATACGGCGTGAGCAGGCCGACCGCGGTACCCGCGTGCTGGTTGATGCGGGCAACGAGGCCGGCCCAGACCGGGGACGAGGCGCTGGTGCCGGCCCCGACACCCCATCCCCCATGGACGTACACCCGATAGCCGGTGAGCGGGTCCGCGTTCGACGCCACGTCGGGGACGCCCCGGCCGCGATAGCCCTTCGCGGTGCGGGGGACCCGGAATCCGGCCTGCCAGTGCGGTCGCGGGAAGACCTCGCTTACGCCGCCCCCGCTCGCACCGGTCTCGTTGTGCCAGACGCGCTCCGACCCGATCCGGGTGCCCTTGCCCATCAGTGTGGTGCCGCCACAGGAGAGCACGAAGGGGCTCGATCCCGGGAAATTCACGTGCGGCGTACGGTCGAACGCATCGGCAAAGGATCCCTGGTCCCCCGACGAGCAGCACACCGTGACGCCGAGCACCGCGGCCTCGAGCAGCACTTCGTTGAACGCGAGCAGGAGGCTTTTCCGCCAATGGACCTCGGCCTGGCCCCAGCTGATCGAGATCACCGTGTTGCGGGCGCGCGGGTCATGCACGGCCGCGGCCACGGCTTCAAAGAAGCCTCGCGGGGTGTTGGGAGCGAAGTACACCGTGATACGCGCGCGCGGCGCGATTGCGGCGACGGTCTGGATGTCGCCGGTCACCTCGCCATCGTATTGCGCCGTCGACCCGCGCGGCTTGTTCTTCGCGCCGACGACAGATTGTGACCGGATGCGCGGTTTCGGCAGGTGCAGGGCGCGGAAGTAATGGCGCATGTCGCTGGCGAGATACCCGCCGCCCAGGGCGATGACCCCCACCGACTGCCCCCGCCCGTCGAGGCCGGGAGGAAACCGGTAGAGCTCCGCCACTTCCGGCGCGGTGTAGGACACCTTCGGCTTCGTAGCGGCAGTGGCCAGCTCCTGCGGGCGGCGCCTCAGCTCCGGGGAGCCGTCGAAGCCGAGCACGCCGATCACCGCTCCGGCCAGCTCGCGGGGCAGGTAGACGCATCCGATGAAGCTGTCCCACGCGATGTCGCCCCGGCGCAGCCTGACGCGGTGGACGCCGAAGGTCTTCGCAAGGCTCGACGCCGGCCCGGTGATGTGCACGGTGCGCTTCACGAGGTCGACCGGCCCCAGGCGGAAGCCATGCCGCCTGGCGAATCGGCGAACCACCGCTACGGCCTCGTTCGTGGTGCCGAACTGGGCCGCGAACTCCGCCCGCGTCAGGGCGGTGCGCCGGCCGGAAATGATCGCCCCCAATGCCGCCCGCAGCGCGTCGCGATCTCCCCTGGAACGGAGGTGGAGCGTGATGGTGAGTGGAGCGGTCGATCGGGGCAGGCGTTCCCGGCGCACACCGCGCGGGATCCGGAGGCTGGTATCGGGAAGCGGGATGAGGCCGGCAGGGCGTTGCGCCTTCACGATCGGCATCTCCTCGAGCTTGACACGACCTCGCTCTCCACGTATTACCCGAGCACGTCTTGCGTGCTCATTCCCACACCTTCCAGCCGGGAGTTCCTATGGCGGCGAAGAAGAAGGCGCCGAGTGCGGCGACCATTTCCAAGAAGCAGATGGCGGCACGGCAGCGGGTGATCGACCGCTCGCGTAATGATGTCGAGAAGGCGCATCGCAATCTCGAGCTCAAGCTCAAGAAGCACAAGCGCGTCCTGTCCGCGATGTTCTTCATTCCGTAGCCCCGGGCGATGCCGCGCTTCAGGCGGGCACGCGCACTCCAGGTACATTGGCAGGACGGCGACCTCATCATCGAGAATTTTGTCTCGAGGGTCGCCGTCTCTGCTGCACCGGTCACTCTCACCGTCCTCAGTGCGTTCGACGACTGGCGGTCCGGTGGCAGTGTCGCATCCGAGCTGGGTGAGTGGAGCCGCGCGAGCATCGCCCGCGCGATACGCGAGCTCGTCGCGCACTCGCTTCTGCTGACCGAGGGTTCCGAAGCCGCCCGTCTCGACGAGCAGGTGTCGACCACGTGGAAGCATTGGCGCCCGGCCGCGAGCTTTCATTTCTCCACCAAGGACGCGCCCTTCGCGAGCCCGCGCCAGTGGGCGCGCATCGCCCCGACATTCCTCGCCGAGTCGCCCCAGCCGGGGCTGGTGAAGACCTACCCCGGTCACCCCAAAGTGTCATTGCCCGACGCTGGAGAACCTGACAGCGAGTTTCTGCGGGTCCTCCTCGCGCGAAAGACCCATCGGGAGTTTTCCAGCCAGGCCATGCCGCTCGGGTCACTCGCGACGCTGCTGCGCTACACCTGGGGCGCGGTGGACATGGTGCACTCGCCCAACTTCGGGCCCCTGCTGCGGAAGACGAGCCCGTCAGGCGGCGCGCGGCATCCCGCGGAAGTGTACGTGGCCGCGCTCAAGGTCGATGGACTCAGGGCCGGACTCTACCACTACAACCATCAGGATCACGTGCTGGAGCGGCTTCGCGCCGGCCCGATGCGCGACGTGGTGCTGCGACAGTCGCTCGGCCAGCAGCACGTCGGCAACGCGTGCGCGGTCTGCTACATGACGGCCTTCCTGCCGCGCTCGATGTACAAGTACCGCGCGCCGCGCGCCTATCGCACCGTGTCTCTCGAGACCGGGCACCTGGCCCAGACATTCTGCCTGGTGGCGACCTGGCTGGGCCTCGCGCCCTTCACGACGGCCGCGCTGGTCGACACCGACATCGAACGCAGCCTCGGCATCGACGGCGTCGAGGAGACGATCCTCTATATCGCCGGAGTGGGAATGCCCAAACGGATCAGGGCGAAGAGCCCAGCCGCCGGGTCGCGTCCTCGAGCATCGGCTGGCCGGAAGCGCCGGCCCAGGTCGTGACGAAGCGCCGCAGCAGCGGCGCCGCGCCAGCCTTGTCTCCCGCCTCGTCCTTGAGGCGGCCCAGCCAGTAGGTGGCTTCCATGACGCGATAGCAGGCGGGCGCGTCGTAGGAATCGCACCGCTCCTGCGGTCGGTTCACGACCTGTTCGAACGCCCCGGCCGCAACCGTCCACTGCTTCGCGGCCAGGCTGGCGCGTCCCAGGGTTTCGAAGGCCACGACCGACCGCTCGGAGCGCACGGCGGCCTGCGCGGCGGTGACTGCATCCGCGGCTCGCGAGGCCTGAAGCGCGATCTCCGCCTGCAGCAGCGAGCGGAGCGCGTCGTACTGGGGGGAGGGCCCGATCGAAAGCGCGTCGATCGCGCGAATCGCCGCCTCCGCTTCAGCCCCGTTGCCGCCGCGGGCGAAGGCCCGTCCGATTCGATAGACCAGCCAGGGATCCGACGGCCAGCCGGAGCGCATGGCCATGGCGGTGGTGAATCGGTCCTGCCGTCCCTGTTCGAGCGCCAGCTCCGCCAGCTCCATGGCCGAGCTGATCGACACCGAGACGTTGCCCTTCGCTGCGGCCAGACCGTGGGCCGCCTCCAGCTCGGTGCGCGCGAGCTCCATCCTGCCGGTGGTTCGCGCGACGTCCGCGAGGCCGAGGTGCCCCTCGATCTCGAGGTCACCGCCCTGGGTCACCATGCGCTGATAGAGTTGGTGAGCGGAGTCGAACTGTCCCTGCGCCATCAGTGTCTTTCCTTCGACGTACCAGCCGTGGAGCAGCCCAGGGACCTCATCGCGCACCGCGCGCGCGTTCTCCAGCGCCTTGGGCAGGTCGCCGCTCAGGAACGCGACCATCGCGCGGTTGATCCGGAGCCGTGGTGACGGCGCCATCGCGTAGGCCTTCTCGGTCGCCGAAACGGCGGTGGCGAAGTCCAGTTTCCACGCCGAGCACCATCCCAGGCTTCCGAGTGCCGAGGCGTCGCCGGGCCGCTCCGCGGTGAGGACCTCGAAATGGGGGCAGGCAGCGCTGTAATCGCGCCGCGTCATCGCGAAATTGCCGAGGATCCGCTCCCGTTCGGCCGCCGGCGCGCGCTCGGCGAACCGGGCAGCCATCTGGAGGTGGCCGGCCGCTGCCTCCATGTCCTGCAGGTTGGTATACGCCGCGCCGAGCACCGCGTGCGCCATCGCGAACGTCGTATCGATTTCGGTGGCACGCGTGACGAGGACGATCCCGGTACGCACGTCCCCCGCGTAGAGGCGCTGGGTTCCCTGGGAATAGAATCGCAGGGCCTCGAGCGAACGGGACGTCACCTGTTCCAGCGGCACCGATGCCTTGGCGAGCTCCGCGGACGACTCGCCCAGCGCACGGCGAAGAGCCTGTCCCACGGCGTCCAGGCGCGCGGGCAGCTCGCTCACGTCGGCCAGGGTTTCCTGGGTGGAGGTCATCACCTGGCCATCGGGCCGCACGAGGGAGACGACGAGGACGTAGGAAGACCCGAGCTTCGTGATCGACTGCTGCACCACCGCGGAAAGTCCCTCTCGCTCCGCGATCTCGCGCCCGATGGTCTCGTCGATGCGGGTGTCCGGCGGGCGCTGCATGCGCATCAGGACCTGCGGGACGTTTGCCCGGGGGAAGACGGAGACCGCGTGGGACTGCTCCAGAGTGGTGGTGAGCAGCTCGGGGAGGATGGCGTCGAACGCGGTGTCCCCGGTGCGATTCTCCACCCCACCAATGAGGATGGTGGCGGACGGAACGCCAGGTGTCCCGGCCTCTCCGCTCGGAGCCGCGACTCGACGGGTGAGCCAGGCGACGACCGCGATCCCGAGGACCAGGCCAGCGCCCGCGGCAAAGCCGCGCCAGCTCCGCATCCAGGCCCGGCGTGATGCGCTGGGACCGTGCCGGAACGTGGGATCGCGCAACGCCGCCGCGAACTCGTGCGCGCTGGCGAAGCGATCGGCCGGATGTTTCTCCAATGACTTGATGACGGCAGCATCCACGTGCGCGGGAACCCGGTCCCGCTGCGCGGTGATTCCGGAGGGCCGTTCGGTCAGGACCTTCGCGAGGATGGCCTGGGCTGTGGATTCCCGGAAGGGCGGGCTGCCGACCAGCATCTCATGCAGCACGCATCCCATGGAGTAGACATCGCTCCGGGCGTCGAGGTTCGTCTCGCCCACCGCCTGCTCGGGGCTCATGTAGGCGGGAGTGCCGAGGCTCATGCCGGCAGCGGTCATCCTCGACGCGTCGGAAGCGGCTGTCGACAGGGCGATGCCGAAGTCGGAGACCAGCGCGTGCTGGCCGTCGAGCAGGATGTTCTCCGGCTTGATGTCGCGATGGATCACGCCTTGATCGTGGGCGTGCTGCACGGCATCGGCCACCTCGGTGATGATGCGGATCGCCTCATCGATCGGCAGGCGCTGCTCTCGCGTCAGCCGGTCGCGCAGCGATTCCCCCGCCACGTAGGGCATGACGTAGAACACGCTGCCCTCGGTCTCGCCGGAGTCGTGGAGCTGGAGGATGTGCGGGTGGTGCAGGTTGGCCGTGGTCCGGATCTCGGCGAGGAACCGCTCCGCGCCGATCACCGCGGCCAGATGGGGCTTGAGCAGCTTGATCGCGACCTTGCGATGGTGCCTGACGTCCTCGGCCAGGTAGACGGTCGCCATGCCCCCCTCGCCGATGGGCCGCTCGATCCGGTAGCGGCCGGCAAGAGCCTGGTTCAGGGCATCGATCGGTAAGGGCGTCATAGGGCGGGTGGACGCCCAAGAAGATAGTGGAGCGGGAGGGCGGTGCTACATCCTACTTGAGGCCCAGCTCTTCGCCGCGGGCCAGCATGCGGATTGCCCCCTCCAGCCGCTTCCGCCTTGTCTCCTCGCGCTTCGCGGAGTCGATCCAGGCGAAGTACTGCCGCTGATGGGCCGGCGACAGGGCGTCGTAGTTCTTCCGGGCCGTCGAGTTCTTTCGGAGAGCCGCCTGTATATAGGAGGGAAGCTTCGCGGGCAGCTCGACCCGCTTCGGCTTCGGCGCGGACCCTTTCGCGCCTGGAGGCCGAGCGATGCCCGGTGGCTTGAGCCTCCCCATCGCCTTGAG
>DATEOL010000483.1:0-4416 GCA_035274025.1 Gemmatimonadales bacterium
CACCTTCTTCGAGATGCTGGGGAATTTTTCCTTTGGCGAGTACTTCAAGGAGGACGCGATCGCGTTCGCCTGGGAGTTCGTCACCAGCAAGGACTTCCTCGGACTCGATCCCGACCGGCTCCGCGTCACGGTCCACTACACCGACGACGAAGCGCGGGCGCACTGGCGCGCGATCGCCGGACTCCCTGACAGCCGGATCTACAGCCTCGGCGACAAGGACAACTTCTGGCAGATGGGCGATACGGGGCCCTGCGGCCCCTGTTCGGAGATCTACGTTGACTTGCGAGGGGACGGGAAGGCGGGAGGCCGGGAGGAGCTGAGCCAGGCGGAGTTCGAAGAGCTGGCGGAGTCCGGGGAATTCCTCGAGATCTGGAACCTCGTGTTCATGCAGTTCGATCGCTCGGCGGATGGGACGCTCACGCCGCTGCCCAGGCCATCGGTCGATACCGGGGCGGGGCTGGAGCGCATTGCCTCGGTACTCCAGAACACGGGCGACAACTTCCACACCGATCTCTTCCTGCCGCTGTTGGAGAAGGTGGGTGAGCTGGTCGGCGCGCCGTATCCCGGCAGCATGGACGGTCCCGGCGCGTCCTATCGCGTCCTCGCGGACCACGCGCGCGCGGTCGCGTTCCTGCTGACCGATGGGGTGTACCCGTCGAACGAGGGCCGGGGCTACGTTCTCCGCCGCATCCTGCGCCGCGCCGTGCGCCATGCGTGGCTGCTCGGCCGCCGCGAGCCGACGCTCGCCCTGCTCACGGACACCGTCGTCGACCTCATGCAGGAGGCCTATCCCGACCTCGCCGCCAAGCGCGAATTCATCCGCGACGTGACGACGCAGGAGGAGAATCGCTTCCTCGAGACCATCGAAGGCGGGCTCTCCCGCCTGGAGGAGATTTTTGCCTCTGGTGCGAAGAACATTCCGGGGGACGAGGCGTTCCGTCTCTACGACACCTTCGGGTTCCCGCTCGACCTGACCCAGCTCATCGCGGCCGAGCGCGGCGTCGCGGTCGACACCGAGGGCTTCGAGACCGCGCTCGGCGAGCAGCGCACCCGCTCGCGCGAAGCGCGGAAGGCGTCGACTGGTCCGCTGGTCCAGACCACCGGCAAGAAGAAGGCGTGGAAGTCCCTCAAGCGTGGTCGCCAGAAGTTCGTCGGCTACGAGACGACCCAGGCGGAGACCGACATCCTGGGGTTCCGGCAGGACCAGGACCGCGTCGACCTCCTGCTGCACCGGAATCCGTTCTACGCCGAGTCGGGCGGGCAGGTGAGCGACATCGGCGCGATCGAGGGGCCGGGGTGGTCGCTCCCGATCGATACGGTGCGGAAGGATGAGCGTGGCACCGTCGGCACCGGCACCCTCGCCGGGTTCGAGCCGGCCGATGTGAACGCGCTGGTCGACACGCCGCGGCGCCGGAACATCGAGCGGAATCACAGTGCGACGCACCTGGTCCACTGGGCGTTGCGTCGTCATCTCGGCACCCACGTGCGGCAACAGGGCTCGCTGGTGGACGGTCACCGCCTGCGCTTCGACTTTTCGCACCACGGCCCCATCGAGCCCGAGATGCTCGAGCGGATCGAGCGGGATGTCAACGAGCACATCTGGGAGAACCACCGGGTCGATACCCGCGAGATGCGTTACAACGACGCGCTCGCGCTCGGCGCAATGGCCTTCTTCTCCGAGAAGTACGGCGACCTGGTGCGCGTGGTGACGATGGGTCCATCGATCGAGCTGTGTGGCGGCACTCATGTGCGGAGCACCGGTGCGCTCGGCCTGTTCCGGTTCACCGGGCAGGGCGGCGTTGCGGCAGGTGTGCGTCGCCTCGAGGCGGTCACCGGCCCGGGCGCCTACGCGGTCGTGGACCAGCTGGAAGCGCGGCTCGATGAAGTCGCAACGGCGCTCAAGTCGCAGCCCGAGCACATCACCAGGCGAGTCGAGACCCTGATCGCCGAGCGGGCCAAGCTCGAGGCGCGACTCGCCGAGGCGCTCAAGAGCGGTGGCGGGTCGGTGAGCGGCCAGAAGATGCTCGAGGTGGACGGCGTGCAGGTCACAGTCGCCGAGACCCAGAGCGAGGATCGCGACGAGCTGGGCCAGGTGGCCGACCAGTTCCGCAGCGGGCGCGATCGCTCGGTGCTCGTGCTGTTCGGGGTCGCGGGGCGCGGTGCCGTGCACGTGGCGCTCACCGATGATCTCGTGCGGCAGGGGCGCAAGGCGGGAGACCTCGTGAACCGGATCGCGGCGGTGTCGGGAGGACGGGGGGGCGGGAGGCCGCAATTTGCTTCCGCGGGTGCGGGTGACCCGTCCCGGCTGGGCGCCGCGCGCGACGCGACCCCGGCGCTGGTCGAGGAGTGGCTCACCGCGCAATGACGGCTGCCGAATGGCTGGCTGCCAGCGCGCCTGGTGCGCCCGCGGAGCTGGTTGCTCGCGCGAACGAGTGGCTTACCCGGGTTCCTGTTTCCGGCAGCGCTTCCGACGACCTGGCGGGCGCGGGGCGCGAGGCGCTGGGCGCGGTCATCGCATCCCCTGGTGGAAGGCCCGCGGCGGCAGACCTTCTCGCGGCGGACGCACTGGTGACCCTGGCGCTCGAGGCACGGGCCGCCGAGGACCCGGCGACCCTCGGTGCATTCGCGGCAACCGTTCGGCGCGCAGGCTCCTCGTGATCGACCTGCACAGTCACCTGCTGCCCGGTGTCGACGACGGGTCGCGGAGCGTCGAGCAGTCGGTCGAAGTCCTCACCCGCATGGGTGCGGCGGGGATCAGCGCGGTGTGCCTCACGCCCCATCTGGAGGCAAGCCGTGCCGAACGGGGCATTCCGGCGGCCTACGATGCGGCGTTCGAGTCACTCAAGGCCGCGGCGCCATCCGCGGTGACGTTGTATCGTGGCGTCGAGATGATGCTCGACCGGCCCTTTCCCGCGGGCGCGGCGACGAACCCGGCGCTCCGCCTCGGTGGCAGCCGGTACCTGCTCGTCGAGTTCACCCGGATGGCGGCGGACAACGCGGTGTACAACGCGCTCAGCCACATCGCCGGCCTGGGCCTCATTCCGGTACTGGCGCATCCGGAGCGTTACTCGAGCTGCACCCCGCAGACGGCGGCTGCCTGGAAGACCACTGGCGCGCTGCTCCAGGTCGACGCCAACACCCTCTTCATGCCTCGCACCCGGGGCGACCGGGCCCGCGCTCTTCTCGCCGCGGGGCTCGCGGACATCCTGGCGGCGGACAATCACGGCGATGGGCGCACGATCTCCGCGCCGTATGCGTCGCTGGCGGAGGCGGGTGGGGCCGAGCAGGCGGATCTCCTCCTGGTGAAGAATCCCGAGGCGATCCTCGCGGACCAGGGTACCGAGATGGTGCCGCCGCTCACGCTCAAGACCTCCCTCATGTCCCGCCTCAAGCAGCTGCTCGATCCGGAGGGATGATGCCCGAAGAGACCCGGATCCGGGCCGAATTCGCGTCGCTGGCAACGCTCGCCGCGGCAACGGCCAGGCAGGCCGGTGAGCTGCTCGCGATTGCGAACCGCTACCGCCAGGCGCTCCGCGATGGTCGCACCCTGTTCTTCGCGGGGAACGGGGGCTCGGCAGCCGACGCGCAGCATGTTGCCGCCGAGTACGTGGTGCGCTTCCGCAAGGCGCGTCCGGCGCTGGCGGCCGTTGCGCTCACCGTCGACAGCTCGGTGCTGACCGCGGCGGGGAACGACATCGGATTCGAGCAGGTGTTCTCGCGCCAGGTCGAGGCGCTCTGCCGGCCCGGTGATGTCCTCGTGCTCCACAGCACCAGCGGCCAGAGCACGAATCTCGTTGCTGCGGCTCGCGCGGCGCGCGAACGTGGAGTGACGGTAGTCGCTTTCCTGGGGCGTGGGGGAGGCAAGCTGGTCGCGCTCGCGGACCTTGTATTTGTCGTTGCTTCCGAGGAGACGAGCCGGATCCAGGAGATCCACCTCGCGGCGCAACATGCGATCGCGGGGCTGCTGGACGAGTGACGCACGAGACCTGCGAGACCTTAGTTCGAGACCTTTGAGACTTGGTACAGCGATGATCTCCCTGGAAGGCAAGAAGGTCCTGATCACCGGCGGCTCGAGAGGAATCGGCAAAGCCGCCGCCCTTCTCTTCGCGCGAGCCGGCGCCGACGTCGGCATCACCTATAATACGCGGGCCGCCGAGGCGGAGGCCGTCGTCAAGCAGATCCGCGGGATGGACCGTCGCGCGTTCACCGCCGGCGGTGATCATGCCGATCCCGCGGTGGTCGAGAAGATCTTCCGTGAATGCAAGGCCGCGTTCGGCAGGATCGATGTCTTCGTGGCCAATCACGGAATCTGGCCGGTCGAGGACACGCCGCTCGCAACGATGGACGACAAGCGGTGGCGCACCACGATGTCCGCCAACCTCGACGGCGTCTTCCTCACCACCCGTGCGGCGCTCG
>DATEOL010000484.1:0-3241 GCA_035274025.1 Gemmatimonadales bacterium
GCTGACGCTCTTCCGCACGCCCGACCTGCACGGCCTCGGGGCGCTGGCCGACGCCGCCAATCGCGCGCGCCACGGGGATCGCGTCACCTTCGCGGCGAACCAGCACATCAACCCGACCAACGTCTGCATCCTGCGGAAGACCTGCGTCTTCTGCTCCTTCGCGCGCATGCCGAAGGAGGAAGGCGCCTACACCAGGACGCTGGAGGAGGTCTACGAGGAAGCGGCCCAGGCCGTCGGGGCCCCGACCAGCGAGTTCCACATCGTGGGCGGGCTGCACCCGAAGCTTCCCCTGAGCTACTACACGGACATGATCCGGGGGCTCAAGGAGCGGCACCCGCTGGTCCACATCAAGGCACTGACGGCGGTCGAAATCGCGCACCTCGCGCGCATCGAGAAGACCAGCATCCGCGATGTGCTGATCGCGCTCAAGGAAGCGGGGCTCACCAGTCTCCCCGGCGGCGGCGCCGAGGTCTTCAGCACCGCGGTGCGGGCCACGATCGCCGACCGCAAGCTCACCGGCGAGGAATGGATCCGGGTGCATCGCGAGGCGCACGCGCTCGGCATCCCGACCAACTGCACCATGCTGTACGGCCATGTCGAGACGGCCGCGGATCGGGTGGAGCACATGACGATGCTCCGAGAGCTGCAGGACGAAACCGGCGGCTTCCTCACGTTCATCCCCCTCGCGTATCACCCCGATCACAACGAGCTGGGCGAGGAGCTGGGCCGGGTCGGCACCGCGACCACCGGGTATGAAGACCTGCGGAGCATCGCGGTCGGGCGGCTCTACATGGACAGCATTCCCCACGTGAAGACGCACTGGCCGATGGTGACGCCCTTCCTTTCGCAGATCGCGCTCGCCTTCGGCTGTGACGACGTGGAAGGAACGGTGGTCTACGAGCGCGTATACCACGAGGCCGGTGCGAGGACGGACATGCACATGCCCTACGGCGCGCTGGTCGAGCTGATCCGCGGCGCCGGCCGCCGGCCCGTCGAGCGGAACAGTCTCTACCAGGTCGTGCGCGAGCGCTTCGACGACCTCCCGTCGAGCGGCTCGCTGGGCGGCGCACCCGTCGTCCACGCGGCCTGAGCATGACCCGCCATCCGGTGCGCCTCGGGCGCATCCCCTGGATCAACACGTTCCCGGTCTACGGCGCCATCGATCGCGGCCTCGTGAAGGTCGATGCCGAGATGGTCAGCGGGACCGCTTCCGAGCTCAACGATCTGCTCGCCGCGGGTGAGCTGGACGTGAGCGTGGTGTCGGCCGTGGAGTACGCGCGGAACGCCGCGGCGTATCACCTCCTGCCGGACCTCGCCATCAGCTGCGACGGACCGGTGCGGAGCGTGAAGCTCTTCTCGCGTCGCCCGGTGACCGAGCTCGACCAGGCCACGGTGCTCCTGACGGCGTCCTCACGCACTTCGGTCCTCCTCCTGGAGTTGCTGTGCCGGCATCGCTGGAGGGTGACCCCGCGCTTCGCGACCGTTCGTGCCGAGGCTGTGGACCTGGCCGCGCTGGGCGAATTTCCCCATGAGGCCGTGCTGGTGATCGGTGACGCGGCGCTCCTCCTCGCCGCGAGCGGCCGCTATCACGTGGAAGCGGACCTGGGTCAGGAATGGAAGGCCTGGACCGGGCTGCCGTTCGTCTTCGCGGTGTGGGCCGCACGGCGGCAGGCGGACCAGGACGTGGCTCAGCGGATTCACCGGTCACTGCTCGAGTCGCGTGACTGGGGGCTCGCGCACCTGGACGACCTGGCGCAGTCCGCTGCGAAGGCCACAGGGCTCGACCCTGTCGTATGCCGGCACTATTTCGACGATCTCGACTACCGGCTCTCCTACCGGCACCTCGCCGGACTCACGGATTTCTTCCGTCGCCTGGCGCAGGACGGCCTGGTTCCGGACGGGAGCTTGTCCTTTATCTCAGCGGCTTAGCTGCTAGCTACTAGCTCCTGGCTGCTAGCTGCTCCTTGCCGGCGCTGGCTGTGGTCTGGTGGGTTGGGGACTGGGGGGATCGTGACGTCACTCAAATTGCACAGCTAGCAGCTAGCAGCTAGCAGCTCATATGCGAGAATCTTCAGAGTTCAAGGAATTCCTCGAGCTGTACCAGAAGGCCGACCTGCTCGAGCTAGGCCGCATGGCCGACGCGGAACGGTGGCGCCTGCATCCAGACCCGGTCGTCACCTACATCGTCGACCGGAACATCAACTACACCAACGTCTGCGTCGCGGATTGCGGTTTCTGCGCCTTCGCGCGCCGGCCGCGCCACGGCGAGGGGTACGTCCTCTCCTACGAGCAGATCGGTCTCAAGATTGATGAGTGCAAGGCGCAGGGCGGGGTGCAGATCCTGCTCCAGGGCGGCCACAATCCCTACATCCCGTTCGAGTGGTACCTCGAGCTGATGCGCTACATCAAGCGCCATCACGCGATCCACATCCACGGCTTCTCGCCCTCGGAGGTCGTGTTCTTCGCCGAGCGGTTCGGGATGAGTGTTGCCGAGGTGATCCGGGAGCTGCGCGCGGCGGGGCTCGACTCGATCCCCGGCGGTGGCGGCGAGATCCTGGTCGACGAGGTCCGAAAACGGGTCGCGCCCAAGAAGGCGATGACCGACGAATGGCTCGGCGTGCAGGAAGAGGCCCATCGGCAGGGGATGAAGACGTCGGTCACCATGATGTACGGCATGGAGGAAACCGACGCCGACCGGCTCGAGAGCCTATTCCGGATCCGCGAGGTGCAGAGCCGCACGGGGGGATTCACGGCGTTCATCTGCTGGCCCCTCCAGCCGGAGGGGACGCCGACGATGTCGCACCTGCACAAGACCGACTCGGTCACCTACCTGCGCACCCTCGCGCTGGGACGGATCGTGCTGGACAACGTCCCGAACCTGCAGTCGAGCTGGGTCACCATGGGGCACAAGGTGGGACAGGTCGCGCTGCGATTCGGAGCCAATGACTACGGAAGCCTCATGATGGAGGAGAACGTGGTGTCCGCCGCGGGGACCACGTATCGGACCACGCTGAACCAGATCGAGCGCCTGATCACCGACGCGGGTTACACGCCCAGGCGGCGGCGCCAGGATTACTCGGTCATCGAGGAGCCGGTCGCCGCATGATTCGTGTGGGCGTCGGCTACGACAGCCATCCCTTCGTCGAAGGACGTCCGCTGATCCTGGGCGGCCAGCATATCCCGTACAGCAAAGGACTCCAGGGTTATTCCGACGCGGACGCCGTGGCCCACGCCCTCACCG